>QIEW01000251.1 GCA_003230535.1 bacterium | reverse complement strand
CATTTCGGGAAGGATTCCCGAAATACAATTCTATCCTCCATGAAGTGTCCAAAAAATGGACTGATTTTCACCCATATTTACGAGGTCTGATATTGGATATTTCTAAGTCCCTAACAGCAGGCGTCGGGCCCACAACAGGAAGCCTCGTCTGATATTATTGTCAGCCGATATTCCAAGCCTTTGGTTTCTCCGGGGTGGCGGGTGGCGGGACGCTTACAATCAAAGGGGGCGGCTTCATCCAAGGGCACCTCGTTGTGAGGTGATATGCCGATCATATTTGCGCTATAAGGCCCCCCAGGGCGGGTCATAACAGAGAAAGTCTTGTCACAGACCGCCGTCCGCTGACCGCGATAGAACAGATGACCTTCATCATCACTTACAGACAACCACGGACCTTTGTAAATTAAGGCTTGGTTACATTCCAAACATGGGTCTTCCTTGTATTTGAAAGCCCGTATAGTGAGAGAGCGAAACTCTATACCCTCAATTACCCGCCACGGCTCAGCCTGACGGGAGAGAATTTCAATTCCAGAAAAACCGGCCTCGGCAAACATCTCTAAGAAGCGGTCTTCACGTAACGCACCGGCAATACAGCCGCTCCATAGATCAGGATTGGCTAAAATAGAGGGGGTGGGCTCCTCATCACAAACAATATCGGAAATTACCGCTCTGCCATTGGTTTTGAGTGCGCGGTAGATTTCGGCAAATAGTTTCCGTTTATCTTGGGGACGAACCAGATTGAGCACACAATTGGAGACTACCACATCCACGCTTGCATCCGGAATAAGCGGTTTTTCCTGACGCAGACGATCGCACTCAGCCTCAAAGGCGCTGATTTGCTCTACTGAGCGGACAGGATGTGTCTGGAGCCATTTTTGGGCCAGCTCCAGATCGAGGGCTAAATCCTGGATCCTGGCCTTACGGAAGCTGACGTTATGATAGCCGAGTTTACTCCCCATGTAGTCTACATACTTATGGGATAAAGCTAACATCTCGTCGTTGAAATCAACGCCGATTACAGATCCGCTGGAAGTTACTTTCTGAGAGAGGATATAGCAAATTTTACCTGACCCCGAACCCAAGTCGAGTACAGTCTCCCCCTCGGATACATAAGCAGACGGATCGCCGCAGCCGTAATCTTTCTCGATAATCTCATCCGGCAACAGTTCCATGAACCGATAGTCATATGGGGTTGTGGGACAGCAAAGCCCGGCTTCTACCTTGAGTGCCCCCTCTTTATAGCGCTGGAGCACTCCGCCTTCTACATCATGCCTCGCCGGTGTGGACCGGGATCCGTTCACTACAATCTCCTTCCATAGTTGTTATGAATATTTACTCGGGCAAATACATTATGTCTGGTTAGCACACATCCCCGATTATAGCTTTAGCAATGATCAGCCAAAGGCAGCCTTAACCGGAACATATTTACCCCGAATAATTCGGGACTTATAACGCGCTCCCGCTGGTCGCTTTCACAGCGGTAGTTTTCGGTAATTTGTATGAGCCATTTTGTTTTTTGACCGTTATTATATAAGCACTTGTATTCAAATAACATCATTAATGTTTACCGTGAATTTATGAATAATCCGTGTACCAAGATTAACCTGGTGGGAGAAAGTTAGGCTGAAGGGGGGAAAAAGCAACCAACATATTGGAATTGACATGACACTAGTCTTTTTAACCAGATAAACTCATAGGAGGTATGTTTCCATGAAAAAATCAGCGGTTATCATATTATTTTTAATAGTCGGCAGCCTGCTATATGCCCATCCTGTAGATAAATGCGCGGCGAGGGCCATGGAGAAGGCCCTGGGGGAGCCGGAGCCGGGAACCTACTCCGGAGTGGACGAGCTTATTGTGGAACGCTATGCCGAAGCTGCCGGGCGTAAAGCCTGGGAGCCGTTTATAAACACCGATCGCGGTGATTTGCTGCTGTTTGTATTCTTGATAGCCGGAATTTCCGGCGGTTTCATGCTCGGTTATTTTTACCGCGCGCTAATGGTAGAGAAGGCCGATATTACAAAATCCAGAACAGCCGGGCCCGTATATGAAAGCAGAAACTGAGACCTCTGAGCTACTGGAACTGACCGATGCCCACCCAGGTTTATTCAGGGAAATAGATCCGCGGTTGAAATTGGTAGCCGCCGCCTTGGGCGTAATAGCATCTGTTATGGCGCCGACAGCGCTGCCGCCGTTCCTGCTGGGCCTGATATGTGTTGTGATCCTGATTGGGGGCGGGGCGCCCTTACGTAGAATAATATTACGGCTCCTGGCGCCGCTCCCGGTGGTGGGAGTACTTATCCTGCTCCAAGCGTTTCTCAGCGGAACCACTACTCTATACCAGTTACATCTCTTTGGCCGGGCGTTTTCCATTAAGGCCGAAGGACTTAAGCAGGGGGCATGTCTGGCCTCCCGGGTATTTGGAGCGACAGCGTTTGTGATGTTGCCCACGTTGACCACTTCTGTTCCGGCGCTGTTTGAAGGGCTGCGGCGGCTTAAGATACCGGCTGTTTGGCTGGAGATGACCTACCTGACTTACCGCTATTTTTTTAAATTTGGCAAGCTGGCTGCCGGCATACGCCAAGCCCAATTGCTGCGAGGCGGCTACAACAACCTCCGGGTTGGGCTGCGCTCGTTCGGTATTTTAGTGGGAAACGTGCTCATCGGCGCCTTTGATCAAGCCGGAAAGACCGCCCTGGGAATGGAACTGCGAGGCTACGAGGGTCAACTCAAATTTATAGGCAGGCTCCACTGGAAACCTCGAGACACCGTTTGGCTGATAATTATCAGCCTCCTTTTTATAAGCTATGCCGCCATAATTGGGGGGGGGCTCCTGTGATCAAGATGGGGGGCTATTCCTTTACCTATCCTGATGGAACAGAGGTCCTCCGTTCAGCCAGTCTGGAGATTAATGAAGGGGAGCGGGTGGGTTTGGTGGGTCCTAACGGGTCGGGTAAATCCACTCTCCTGGGCTGCCTGGCGGGCTGCTTACGAGGCGAGGGCGCCTTGGAAGTATGCGGGATGGAGGTGGCCAAAAAAAATCTCAAAGCAATTCGCCGACAAGTGGGCGTTGTTCTTCAGGACCCCGATGATATGCTGTTTATGCCCACGGTATATGATGATGTAGCGTTTGGACCGCTAAATCTTGGGGTAGCTGAAGAGGATGTCCGCTTAAGGGTCGAAGAGGCGCTCGAAAATCTGGGACTGATGTCGCTGGCACATAAACCGCCCTATCGGCTCTCCGGCGGCCAGAAGAAATTGACCTCCATCGCCGCGGTACTCTCCATGTATCCCAGGGTTCTGATCTTAGATGAGCCGTCTTCGGCTTTGGATGATGATGCGCGCGCCCTGCTCATTGAGGTCTTAAATCGACTTTGCCCGTCTACCACACTACTTGTCGCCTGCCACAATACCGACTTTGTTATCCAAACCACTACCCGGCTGTTATGTTTGGATCAAGGGAGAATAAAAGAGCCGGATTTTCTAACCTAATTGGTTCCACATTAACTTAACCTGAGTTCGGGATAAAATTATAAGACCACAGGCAACATTTCCAGGTGTTGAGCAGAGATATTCAGACTTGGCTTTTTGTCCTGGTA
>QIEW01000292.1 GCA_003230535.1 bacterium | reverse complement strand
GTGTTCAGATTACCTTTCTCCAGCGCCTCGCGAACATCCGACAAACTTAAATTGTAAGTCAAGAGACGGTCCGGGTGCACCAGAACCTGGTACTGCTTAACAAACCCGCCCATATTTATAACGTTAGCGATCCCACCGGCGGCTTTCAGACGGAATTGTACGATCCAGTCTGCAATATCCCGCAATTCTAAAGTGGAGAGATTACCGGTTGTATCCACTATGGCATACTCAACTATTTCGCCGAGGCGCGAGGTAATGGGAGCCATAAAAGGCAACTCCACTCCATCGGGCAATGTAGGAGCAACTGTCTGTAGTCTCTCTGCCACTAATTGGCGTGCCCGGTAGATATCGGTGCCCCATTCGAATTCCACAAATATCACTGAGATGCCTACCCCGGAAGACGAACGCACCCGCTTAACATGGGAAACACCGTTAAAGGCGCTCTCCAGCGGAAAAGATACCAAAGTCTCTACTTCCTCCGGGGCAAATCCGGGCGCCTCAGTCATAATGGTTACCCTGGGATCGTTGATATCCGGATAGACATCAATGGGTAACTCTTGAAATACCTGGTACCCCGCAATTAGCACAGTGAAGGCACCTGCGAGGATCAATAGTTTATTATTTAACGAAAATGATATTATTTTTGACCACATTTTTCATTCCTTTCCTTTCGGAGAATTATTTTCATAAAACATTTTAATGTAGATGGGGTTTACTTTCATCCACCGTTCCACCACCCTGGGGTCGTGTAGCAACTGCTAAAAGTTGGTGATTGCCTTGCGTGACTACCACATCCCCGGGATAGAGACCATCCACAATTTCTACATAAACGTCATCACTTAAGCCAGTTACCACATCCACTTTTTGATAGAGCTCACCGTTTTCTACAAAAACAAACTTATCCGGGCCATTTTCAATCACCGCATTAACAGGCACTGCAATGGTCTGTATGTTGGAGCCCACTACAATCGCCACCTCGCCGAACATCTCCGGCTTCAGTTTCCCAAGTCTGTTGTTTACGTGAACCCAGATAGTTGCTGAGCGTGTTTCCGGATCCAGAACCGAGCTGATAAAAATGATTTTGGCTTCAAATATTTCATTGGGATAGGAATTGAGATGGACCCGCGCCCGCTGCCCCATCTTTACAGAAGGTAAATAGTCTTCAAACACTTCCCCTTGTATAATAACCTTGGATAGGTCCATTATCTTAAACAGAGACTTTGAAGGGTCAACGGAAGACCCCAAAGAAACATGCCGTTCTACTATGTCACCTGATATGGGTGCCTCGATTGATACCAAAGGTATGGGATTACCGAAACGCCGGCTTTGAACTTCCGCCAATACCTGCCCCTTAGTAACCTGATCTCCAATATTGGCAAATAATTTTTCAGCCCTTCCTTCAATACGGGTGTTCACAAAAGCGACCCGGTCAGGGTGCGGCTTCACTGTGCCGGGAACCCGAATGACTTGTTCGACGGTTCGGAAATCAGCTACAGCGGTTGTGAGACCGATATTAATTTTTGCCTGTTCGGTTAAGCTTACAGTTCCGGGTGCCGTTGCGTCGTGTGTATCGGTATTCTCCGGATTGCTGGTATTCTCTTGACCGGTCCCGGGGTTGTCCGGGGCACCAACCTTTATACCAATGTAAAAAGCAGTCGCCAGCAGTACCGGGATCAGAACAAGAACCCAAACGGGAAAGCGGGCTTTCCCGGGATTTTCCAAATTCTCTGTCATAATGTTTACCTCTATTAAATTAATTGTTCAAATCTATCTAATTACCAATATCAGCAAGATTTCCCCCAAGGGCTTTTTGCAAATTTGCGATTGCAAAATTGAAATTATATAAAGCTACCAGGTAAGCTGTTCGAATATCAACAAAATTCCTCTGGGCTGTAATCACCTCTATAATTTCTACTTCTCCTCGCTGGTAAGCTTTCTGAACCAAATCCAAATTTTGCTCTACCGGCACCAGCATGCCCTCTTCTAAAAGTTGCACCTCTTTAGACGCCAGAAGTACTTCGGAATAGGACGAGGCGACCTCTTTTTCGATAAGGAATTTGAGAAAAGAATATCTTGTCTCGGCTGTTTTTTGGGTGGCTATCGAGCTGGCGATATCTCCCTGGTTGCGATTAAATAATCTGATTGGCAGAGAAACCATTGCCCCAAATCTGTCCTTATCAAACTCCTTATCATATATAAGGGAAAATCTCAGGTTAGGAGTATTTATGGAACGAGCTAAGTTGATTTCACTTCTCGCAGATAGCTGCGCAAATTCCAGTGCCTTGAGATCACTGCGATTTTGTACTGCATAAACCTTCAATCTTTCCATATCAAATGTAAGGGGCTGATAGCTAAGATCGCCTATGGCTTCGAACTCTGTCTCCCATGGTCGTGCCATTAAGTTATTTAAACTATATTTAGCAACCTGGAGCTGGTTCAATACCCGTGCTTTTTCCCGGAGTGCAGTCTGTAGTTCCAGTTTGGCAAAGTTTACCTCAAATTCAGGGGCGTATCCCGCGGCAAATTTGTTCTCCGTTAAGCTCACTAAATCTTCGGTTAGCAAAATTACCCTGCTTGACAGATCCAGCCTCTCCTGCTGCATAAGCACCTGGTAGAAACTGCCGAGGACATCACCGACTAATACCCATTTAATCCGCTCCACTTCCGACTCAACCTTGTCAATTGTGGACTGTGCCACCTGGGTACGGTCTCCACGTTGACCACCGATTTCAAACTCCTGGGACAAAATTAAGGAATACTCGCTTACTCTGCCTGATTGCCCTGAGCGCTCCAAAGGATTGGCATTAAAATAAGCTACAGTGAACTCCGGATTGGTCGGAAATACCTTGGCACCGGTTAACTGCCCCCTGCTGATGCCTAAGCTTTCCTGGAAGGATTTTAATTCCAGGTTCTTTTCAATAGCTAAATCAACCGCCTGTTGGATCATAAGTTCACCTGCAATACCAGAAGTTTCCTGGTTTTCCTGTGCATGTATTGCCGTACTTACTCCAGTGCTAAATAGGATCAATAAGGTCAAAAAGAATATCCAAAGAACCGAGTTTTTTAATTTCATTTTTTTCCTCAATTATTAAATAAATATATTATATTCCAAATTATCCAATGAACCACATTCCCCCAAATCCGTTCATCGTTATAAAAACTTTCTAAAAAGTAAAATAGTTCATTCGCTAAAATCCTTCAATTACACTTTTCAGTTTAGCTTGTATAATTGAAGTAGCTAAATCTAATTGATCGTTTTTATTTGCTATCATGGATGCAACCGGATTGACAGCTGCAAGTTCAACTCCGTCTTCAAGTTGCTGAACGATAACATTGCAAGGAAGCATCGCTTTCTATTTTATTTTCTGCTTCAAGCAATTTGCGTGAAAAGGGTGGATTGCAGGTACCTAATATTTTATACTGTTTGAAGTCAACATGAAGCTTCTTTAATAATGTTTTCTTCACATCAACTTTAAGATACCAAAACTAATTGAAAAATATCAAGACATTATTATTCTCCTTCTATTTTATCTAATTAAAAACTTACACCAAATCTTTTTTCATTCTTTCAAATTCATCTTTACTTATTTCTCCATTAGCGTAACGTTTTTTTAA
>QIEW01000286.1 GCA_003230535.1 bacterium | reverse complement strand
CCTCCTTTAGATTTGATTGATTACTATCATAAACTACATTATATCAATCTTAAAGGAGGATGCCCACCTTTTTCAACTGTTAATTCACATTTACATATGACTTCTAAGCCGGCGATCTCCAAGACATAGGATTATGACCCTTCCGAGGGTGGGGAAAGCTCTTGGAAATGGACATTGCATTTTATTAAGGTAATTCCTAAAACGGCATCCAGGTCGGCCAAGGCGTTGTTATAACCCACTACGGCCTTGAGGCGGTTTACGCTGGCGGTGGCAAGATCCGCTTGATACTCCAGTAGATCATGACTTGTAGCCAGCCCCAGGTCAAATTTTTCCTGCTGCATTCTTAATTTTTCTTCTTCCAATATTTGGGCCACCTTGGTGGATTGGATGAGAGCCCAGGCAGTATATACCAGGCGTGTTGCTCCTCTTACCTGCACAAAGAGCCTCTGCTCGAGATCTTTCAGTTTTAATTCCGCTTCCTGCTTTTTCAAGCTTTGTTTAATATACCGGCTTTCCGCTTGTCGGTTCCCTAAGGGGTAAGAAAATTCCAGCCCTACCGACCAATTCCAATATTCGCCTGTGGAAAGTTCGTCCCACGTTTGATTGTAGCCTCTATCTAAACCATTTAGCCCGCCGCCCGCTAATAAATCTAAGGCAGGCTTTTTATCATCCTCGGCCACACGCAAGCCAACAGATGCATTAGCCAGCTCTGCCAAAGCAAAATCGTACTCCGGCCTATGTTCCAGCGACAGCTTGAAGTTTTCCTCTACACTCAGCTCTTGCAGTTTAGTCTGTGGGGTGGTAGTCGGAATAAGTTCCACATCTCTGGTGGAGGGATCTCCTATCAGACTTGTCAACCGTTTCAGATCATCCTCCACGTTCTCTAAATCATGCCGGGCGACCATGACATGCTGCTTCCGGGCGGCGACTTCGGCTTCAGCCTCCAGCACCTCCAGTTTTGCGATCAGTCCCACTTCAGCCCGGGCTTTGTTGTTCTCTAATAAATCTTGGGCTTGAGCCAGGAGCGTTTTTTTTACTTCTAAATTTTCTTGTTGGTAAATAAGATTCCAATAGCTTTTGTGAGCCTGTCTCAGGACTTCAAGTAAATCCTGTTTAAGCTCGGCAATGGATATTAATTGATCATTTACGGCAATCTCAATTTGCGCTTCGGTTACTTCGGAACCAAACCCTTTTAATAGAGGTTGTTCCAGGTTCAAGCTAAGTTCGGCGTCATAGTAAGGATTTAAAATCTGCCAGAAAGAGTTGGATTTGTAACGGGTAGTTTCATAACCTAGTTTTATCCTTCCTCCGGAGGAGAACTTTTTTTCCAATCCTGCCTCGACGGTCCTCCTATTCTTTTCTAGTTTATCACCTCCGGCAAACCCCGGCGAAGCGGAAGGGGTCGCCTCCTCTTCGCTGGTTGCTTCCAGAGAAAGGCTGGAGTCGAATTCAGCTTTTTCTGTCTCAATTTCAGTAGCGGTAATCCGAGGACCCAGGCGCTGCTGAAGGAGTTCAATATTATGTTTCAATACCAGTTGGATACATTTCTCCAGGGATAACGGATAAGTATCGGATGTCTTATTTGCCTCACCGGCCGCGGAGTTTTTATAAACTAATACAATTAGTAAGATTAATATAAACCACTTCTTCCTCATTCCAATAATAAATCCTATGGTAACTGCTTGATGTTCCAGCAGTTACCATCTAGCAAGCCTAGTGCGGACTTTGGCCGCACCAGGTAGTAAGGATGAACAAGTTAACAGGAGAGAATGATAATGACTACATAGACGAATTAACAGGTAATATATAAAACTGGTTTGGGGCTGCATTTATAGGGTATGAATGGTTCACCGGCTACATCTCGGCCAGGACATCCTCCGGAATATCAAAGTTAGCATAAACATTTTGTACGTCTTCATGGTCCTCCAGCTTCTCCATAAGCTGGAGCATCTGCCGTGCCTGTTTCCCTTTCAGTTCGACGGTGGTCTGGGGAACCATGGTTACCTCCGCCGATGCCGGTTCGATACCGTGCTCCAGGATAGCTTGTCTTACCGCCTCAAACCCTTCCGGAGTGGCGGTAATTTCATGGCCGCTCTCGGTGGTGTCCATATCCTCGGCCCCTGCCTCCAAGGCAATATCCAGCAGTTTATCCTCAGAGGTCTTGTCCTTCTCCACCAATATGAGGCCCTTTTTAGCAAACATCCAGGAGACACAGCCGCTTTCCCCCAAATTTCCCCCATATTTGTGGAAAAGATGGCGCAGGTCTGAGACGGTCCTGTTCTTGTTGTCGGTGGTGACTTCCAACATCAGGGCTACCCCGTTGGGGCCGTAACCTTCGTAAGATACTTCCTCGTAGGAGACGCCGGGTAGTTCCCCGGTACCCTTCTTGATGGCGCGGGTGATATTATCCTGGGGCATATTAGCCTCTTTAGCCTTCTGGATGGCAAAACGCAGGCGAGCGTTAGCCTCCGGGTGGCCTCCGCCCGTACGAGCCGCAACCGTAATTTCTTTGATCAGCTTAGTAAACAGACTTCCCCGCCTGGCATCCTCCCTTGCTTTTTTATGCTTAATACTGTGCCATTTAGAATGACCGGACATCGCTTCTCATCCTCCCTAGCAATTAAGTTGATCTTTAGTTAATAAATTCCCCCGGCTTCCCGAATAATTCGGGATTATAAACACGCTCGGAGCTGGTCGCTTCCACAGCGGGAGTTTTCGGTGATTTGTGCGTAAATTTAGTCCATCTCAAAATACCATAATTCTGAACAGGTTGTAAAGTAAATGGCGGCGGCGCCATTGGTCAGATAGTCAATCAGCAACCTTGCCCCTAAAATCCTCTCTTTGACAGCCTGAATAGTTGACATTACCCTACCCTGCATTTATCATTAGAACCTGTTATTCTTCTATCGCGAGTTTTAATTTAAGGCAAACTGATGAAGCTTTCCACCCCTAAAGCATATATCTGCTTATTCCTTAGCAGCCTATCCATATTTCTGTATGAGATCCTGATTGTCCGCATCTTTTCCGTCCTCTATATTTATCGGGTTCTGTTCCTAATGATCTCGCTGGCAATATTGGGATTAGGACTAGGGGGAATATTTTATCAATGGTATAAGGGTAAAAAAAAGAGCGGCGATATTATCCCCCTGGGGGTACTGATCCTCTTTCC
Organism: bacterium; assembly: GCA_003230535.1. Taxonomy (GTDB): domain Bacteria; phylum SZUA-182; class SZUA-182; order SZUA-191; family SZUA-191; genus SZUA-191. The sequence goes on along the minus strand of QIEW01000286.1, from coordinate 459 downwards.
ACTTTCCATTGACTTTACCCTGATTTTCCTCACCAAGTTATTCCATCTGTTCCATATTTTTATCTGCACGCTGGTCACCTTACTGCCCTTTTTCCTGGGCGGGATTATCCTGTCGGCCATTTATCAGTGGCGAACAGAATCCAGCGGCAAGCTATATTTTATAGACCTATGCGGCGGAGCAAGCGGCTGTCTGTTGTCTTTGTTCATTGTACAAGGCTTCGGGGTGATAAACTCTATTCTGATCGCCGGTATCCTGGCTTCCATCCCATCCCTGCTGTTATACATCCGGCTTGATAAACAGCGAATAAAAGCCGTGGTTCCCATCATCTTCACGGGGCTTACATTGCTATATAGCGTTACCTTCTCGCCGTTCGCCATCGGCCCTGAGGAATTGAAACATACCGGCACCCCCCTGGGCACCATTATGAATTATCCCAGAATTACCCCGGTCTGGTTCAG
>QIEW01000443.1 GCA_003230535.1 bacterium | reverse complement strand
TCCTGGAGCGCTTTATTCCGCTGGTGCAACTGGCGCTCTTTCCCGTCCAGCTCGATCCCCTTTTTCTCCAGGAGATTTAGGCGGCGATCCAGGTTCTCTTCCCGGGACATCACCCGTTTTTCTAAACTCTGGATCTCCCGCCGTCGGTCTTTAGTTTCTTTTTCAAACTCAGTCCGACTCTGATACATTGTATCTTTGGCTTCCAACAAAGCTTCCCGGCGCTTTGTTTCCGCTTCCTTTTCCGCATCATCGACGATCTTTTTAGCCATACTTTCCGCACTGACAACCTTGCTTTCAGAAAAATATCGCCGAAGCAAATATCCCAAATATAAAAAGACTCCGCTAAGAAGAAACAATAATATGAAATGTTGTAAATTTATAATCCTCACCCCCTTTTATAGAAACCGGCAGGAAAAAGCTTCCTATGCCCTCAGCTGCCGGCCGTCAGAAAAACTATAAAGTACTCGTGCAAAAAATTAGTCGACTCTCTGTAATTATGGCATCCAGACACACATCATGCTTCTGATGAGGGATCTCCTGTAATACTTGGAATTCATAGGCTAGGCCGATGAGAAATGGGCGCGGATAATGTTTTGGTCGACCCTGTTTGGCAAAACATTGCGCAGCCAACCGATCATAATAGCCGCCTCCGTATCCTAATCGGTACCCACCCTCATCAAACACTACTCCAGGCACTAATATCAAATCTACATCATTCGGCGGTATAAGTTTACTCTCCTCCGGTTTGGGTTCCATAATCCCAAAGCTTCCCGGGACTAAATCTGTCTTTATATTATCCACCCTCGACACAAGCAGCCCCCTCCGCGTGGAAACTATGGGCAGGCAAACCTTTTTCCCCAAAGCCTGGGCCTGTCTTAATAGTTCAGGCGTGTAAACCTCGTTCCTCATCGAATAATAAAACATAACCACCTGGGCTGCGGTAAATTCTGGACGAGCCAACACCTTCTCCCCAATTTGCTTGCTCTTTTTACAGACATCTACCGGCGTAAGCCCGCCTCGTAATTTAAGATACTCCCGTCTTAAACGGGATTTTTCCTCGAAAACCTGTTGAGGCATAATAAGTCCGCTAAAATGTTTCCTATGCTAATTGCGGCTCATACCAAGTTGCGGTCAAACATATAGATATTTTATAGATGTTTCGGTATGTCCCCAAGCCGAAACTACTAAAGGGGCACGCTACCCCCTTAAACCTTTCGGCTTGAGACAAGCCGAAAGATCAAAAAAGATCAAAGATAATTAGTTTATCTTTGATGGCCACTTAGTATAAGTAACTTTTGATGGTTTCGTAAAAAGTCAAAAAGCGCCGATTTTTGTCATTGCGAGCGAAGCGAAGCAATCTCAAATGCAATCTCAAATTTCATTACAAATCAATGGGATTGCTTCGGCGATAAACCCGCCTCGCAATGACACCCGGGACTTTTTACGATTGCATCACTTTTTGAGAGCAAAAAGCGGCGGGGCTGAAGGCTAAGACCTTCCGCGCAAGGATAGACACCTTGCTAATAGCCTTCGGCCATCACGGGGAGAACATCTCTGTTTTGATGAGCGCTAAAGAATAAGGACAGGAAAATATATTCTAAAATGGGGGAAAACTTAAGAGGACAGAATGTTTATGTTGATTTATCAGGATATTTTTACGGTACCTGGCTGTATTTTATAAGAAAAATTAGCAATTCAGCTACACGTTTACCTTCTCAACCCAATCTCAGAAATCCAGCGGCCATTTCACTAAGAATATTATTCTTTAAGGAGAACTTAAATTGAAGTTCCATAACTAAGCATTAGAACCGGAATATCTATTCTTCACTAACTCTTTCTCCAGGTATATTTTCATCTAGCAGACTGATAAGCCTGGAACTTCTCTCTGCCAGCATTATGGCTTCCTCCTGTTTCTGTATCTTCAAAAGAAACAACTCTTCAGCAATATTCAAAGCTGCTAAAATAGCCACCTTAGAAGTTGTCACTACTGGGTTCGCTTGGCGGACCTGATCCATTTTTTGGTCAACATAGTCAGCTATCTGATGCATAAGCTCACCTTCCAGCTCACCTCTAAGCAGATAATATTCCCCATTTATTTTGACTTCTGTGCGCCTCAAATCCGGGTTTATCCCCCTCAAAAACAGAGATGCAAGGCTCTACCTCCTCCACCCCTGGAATTTAAAATCAAAGACCTCCTCTCCACTATGGCGTAATTTCACGAAATCTCCAATTGCTCTAACGCCGACAACATCCGCTGTAAGCGTTGATGCAGTTCATTTCGTTCTGCCTGATACTCTTCGCGTTCCTTCTCAAGAGATTTTAACCGCTGATTTTCCATTGAATATTCGGCTAATTTCTCCGCCTTAACGGCCAGCTCCGCCTGAACCTCCTGTAATTGGATGTTCAGCCGGCTATTTTCATTTTTGAGCTGCCGCAGCCGCTCAAGAAGACTATTTATCCTCTCTTCTAGGACATCTAACTGCTCCAATGTCATTTGTTTAATGATAATCCTTCCCCCGAATAATTCGGGATCATAAACACGCTCCCGTTGGTCGCTTCCATAGCGGGAGTTTTCGGTGATTTATATGAGCCATTTTGTTTTTTGGCCGTTATTTTGTAACTAGCTGTATTCAAATAACATCATCAATGTTTGTCGTGGATTTATGAATAATCCGGGTTCCCAGGTTTTCTTCCATTTAGCCTGAGTATTTACGGTATACTACCGGCTGTTTGATGGAAGGCGCTTCTCCGGTTCTAATTTTATCATTAATTTCTATAATATAAAAGCTGTTTTCAACCTTCGTAGCCGCTTCGCAATAATAAACTGAGCAAAAAGGCTAAATTTTTGATGGAACCAGTTTTTGGTATATCCGGAGCAATTCCTGGGCATCATTGCTCCAGTTATATTTCTCTTGGGCTGCTTGAAACGCCCTTTCCCCATATGAATCAGGCGTTACATAAATCTGGTAAATTCTCTCTGCTAATTCCCGGTCATCACCGGCTTTAAACACCAAACCGCAACCGGTTTCTTCTACGATTCTCGCCAAGGGAGGGCAGGAGCTTGCCACAACCGGCTTGCCGAGCACCATATATTGGAACAGCTTGTAGGGAATAGTCGCCGCCGTATGGCTGTTATCTCGATGAGGAACCAGGCAAACCTGGCTGGCCTCAATATAACCGGTAAATTTGTGCAGAGGCTGCCAGCCGGTAAACTCCACCATTTCCGCTACACCTAAGTCGGCGGCTATCTGTTTTAATTCAAGGTTAAATTGTTTGTCCGGAGAGCCGCCCACCAGCAGTAAGCGTAAATCAGGTATTTTCCCCCTCAGATGTTTCATAGCCGACATAGCTGTATCCAACCCCCGATGCGGGCCGAATGTGCCGATATATGAAACTATAAACTTATCCTTGTAACGGTTCAGGATATCCTGATCCGGAGGGAAACGCTTCGGGAAATCCAATTCCTCAGTGTTTGAGACGATGTGTATTTTCTCCTCTGATAACCCTAAATCAACAAGCCTTTCCTTGGCTTCCACCACCACCACTATAATTTCATCCGCTTTCTTGGCCCAAGCCGTTTCAGTTCTCTGTAAGCGTTCAGGAGATATGAATGTCCTGTCCTTCCAGGAATGGAGCCTACCTAAGCAGGCATCTTCTCTAACGATCCGTACAAGATCAGCCCAGTTTTCCCGGCGATCATACAAGAGCGGCAAACCCATGGCAGCCGCTGCGTCTACCCCAACCCCTAGCTGCGGTAAATCAATGACATGGAGAAGCTCTATCTTAAAATCTGCAATGAACTTTTTTATCGCTATTGTCCATAAAATCTCTTTCAGGGTAAGAAGTTTGCTCCAATAGTTGATCTTCTCCAATAACCCAGGGGTCAGGGCTATTCTCCGGATTGTTAACCCCTCTTGTATCTCCTCCTCTTTTTGTCCTTCACTACGTTCGCAGAGCAGAAAAATTCGGTAACCAGCTGCCGTTAGCGACCTAACTTCCCTCTGGATACGGACATCCGGTGGAAATGACCAAGGAGATATCATACCAATGTTTCGCATAACGGTAACTTCTTGAAAATATTATACTCATACCTTTAAGAGAGCATCTTTTCCAACCTAAATCATAAATTTAAGTTGCCCGATCCATCGTAAGGACTGACTTGTCACGCCTAAAATGTGGGCTGAACAAATTAACCCCTCCCCAACCTGATTAATAACCGGCATCACGGATTTGCGCTCCAAATTTCCGGCGCAACTCCTCCGCCACCCGCCAAAACAACCCGCTGACCTCATCCTCAGTCAGCGTTCGATCCCGGGATTGATAACTCAATGAGAAAGCCAGGCTCCGACACCCTGGAGCTACTTGCCGGCCCTTATACAAATCAAATAATTTTACTTCCCTAAGCTCACTCTGCCCTAATTCCCAGATGGCATCAACTATTGCTTGTACCGGTAAATCATCCGCCACCACCACGGCCACATCCCGAACTGCCGCCGGATATTTGGCCAATGGAGTATAAGTTAACTGTGAAGGCGCCCGCTCGGCCAGCAGAGAAAAATCCAGCTCGAACAAATAAACCGGCTGTTTTAGGTCTAAAACCTGAAGCAGATCACCTTTCAGTTTCCCCAGATATCCCAGAGGCTCTCCTTTGAGCTCTATTTGAGCGGCTTGCTCCAGCATGGAAATTTTAGCTGAGGTAAAGGCAGCCTCTGTAGATAATCCGAAGCTCTCCAGCAATGTTTCCGCTACCCCTTTAACATCATAAAAATCAATTTGCCCAGCTTTAGATCCCCAAAACTCCGGCTCCCGCGGCCCACACATCACTCCGCCCAACAAGCGCCTTTCTTTTGGCCGCCCACCCGTCTTCTCATAGCACACGCTTAGCTCGAATAATCGCAGGCCTTCATCAAGCTGCCGCCTGGCATTATAAGCCAGATTTTCAAGCAGGCTCGGAATAACTTTTGAGCGTAGCTCCCGATGTTCCAAACTTAAGGGATTAGCTAACGTCAAAATTTACTATAAGTCTTTGAGTTTGTAAAGCTGAAATTTATTGCTTCCCCAAAACCGCAGCCGACTAAAATCCGGCGCGCCCGGCGCTCCAGGGCGACCTGCCCATCCTCCATCCGATGGGCGGTATACCCCGCCGGCACAGTAACCGGAATCCGCTGATAACCATAGATGCGGGCGACTTCTTCAATAAAGTCGGCCTCTCTGGTAAGGTCGGAACGGAAACTGGGTGAGCGAACCAGCAATCCCTCCGCATCCTGGGCCAACATCTCCACCCCTACCCGCCTTATTATCCCGGTTATTTCCTCTGAGGAAAGGTCTGTTCCCAGGAGCTTGTTTACTCTGGAGAACCTGACCTTCACGGTCGGTTTTTGTATCGGATTAGGGTATGCCTCCCTGGTGCAAACCACTTCTCCACCGGCTAATTCCAGGATCAGTTGGGTTACTCGATCCAACGCTTTGGGCAATCCGTCCGGGTCGACGCCGCGTTCAAACCGGAAGGATGATTCAGTGGTGATACCCAGCTTCCGGGCGGTACGCCGGATAATTGCCGGCTCAAAGTAAGCGCACTCCAACAACACGTTTTGGGTGGCGGGATTAACTCCGGTCTCTTCCCCGCCGATCACTCCGGCAAGAGCAACGGGCTTATGGGCATCGGCAATAACCAGCATCTGCGGCTCCAACGCTTTGGCCCCCCCATCTAAAACAGCCAGTCTCTCCCCCGCCTTTGCCCGACGTACAACTATTTTCCCGCCGGATATCCGGTCAAAATCAAAAGCATGAAGAGGCTGCCCCAGCTCCCACAATACATAATTGGTAGCATCCACTATATTGTTGAGGCTTCGCAGACCAGCCGCCTCCAGGCGATCACGGAGCCAGTCAGGGGACGGCCCTATAGCTGCCCCCCGGATAAGCCGCGCCAGATAGCGGGGACACGCCTTCTGATCCTCTATGGTTACATCAACCCCGTCAGCGGTTTCGTTATGGTTGTATTTAGCGGGTGCAGGATAAATTTTTAGTTTTTGTCCGGTAATAAGGGCTACTTCCCGGGCAAGCCCGAGAATACTAAGACAGTCTCCCCGGTTGGCGGTAATGGAAAGCTCCAGGATGGTATCCTCGCCATAAGGTTCGATACTATCCACTTCCAGACCCGCCTCAGTGAGGTGCGAGGCTAGCTCATTAGGGGGCACATAAAGCCTTATAAATTCTTTTAACCAATTGTAACTCAGTTTCATTTTGGGCTATGATTTAGATTTCATCTTCATCTTCATACTCGTCGTCGTCGTCATCATCATCATCAAAAAATTCATCTAACTCTTCTCTAACAACCTTTCTAATCAAATCCCTAAGTTCCTCAACGGTTAATTCAGTTACTTTCATCTGAAAGTCTCCCCTTCTATAAGTATTAGTGTTTGTACAACCGACGAGCCTGCGCCCATCAACCGGAGGTTGACAGCCAAGCGAAAATATGGCAAGCCGCCCGCCCAAAATACGTAAACATGCTATGTTTCATAAATCCACGTGTTATTTGAATACAGCTACTTACAAAATAACGGCCAAAAAACAAAATGGCTCATACAAATCACCGAAAACTCCCGCTATGGAAGCGACCAACTCCGAGCGTGTTATAAATCCCGAATTATTCGGGACTATGAAAATACACAACTCTAAAACTGCGCCAGGAAACGGGCGTCATTCTCAAAGAACAGCCGAATATCGGAGATGCCGTATTTGAGCATGGCGATGCGCTCAATACCCATGCCGAAGGCAAAACCGGTATATCTCTCCGGGTCATACCCCACCTTCTCAAACACTGCCGGATCCACCATGCCCG
>QIEW01000399.1 GCA_003230535.1 bacterium | reverse complement strand
GGGGTCCAGGTCCATACGGGTGGTACCCATGTGGTGGCCGCCGCCGGATGGAGTTTGGGGAATTGCCAATCGAACTCGACCCATACCGGCCCGACCTATTTCCTCCCCAATTATCCTTATCGCTTTCTGAGCGGAAGGTATATCTTGTGAGTTTAGGCGCCAGTTTAACCGCACCTGTCTGTAGCCGAGCCGGTCGCGGCTGTCGCAAAGGGTTACTCGACTACTCGGATTGGGGGATTGTTCAGATCGAGTTGTCATGGTAAATATTACCGGTTGGTTGTCGGAAGAGGCTCTGCTATTGCCGGCAATATGATCGGCATCAAGATCAGCGACCACATTGCCCACGTGTTCTTGAAAAGGATTAGCCCCTTGAAGATGGGAAAGGTTAACACAAGAGATGAGCAGTTTTTCCCGCTCCTGCACCTCATCGGCAATAGTGAAGACCAACAGTTTCTCCTTGTATTTACGATGATAATTCATAAAACCTTCAAAATAGGAGCTGTTCTTGAAGGTTACTATCATCCCCCAAGAAAAAAAATGGAGATGCTCCATAAAATATCTGCCCACCAAGTCATTTTGATTTCCCAGACCGGGCGTTCGACCATCCTTATCGGATAGGAGCAGCAAACGTGCGTTTTCGATCCCTCCGGTTGCCAGGATGAAGATCTTAGCCGAAACCCAAAATTTATTGCCCTCCAGTGTAATTATTCGCAGACGCCTAACTTTTTTTTCATTCTCGGCGCTTTCGATATTTACTACATTGGCATATAGATAAGTAGCTATATTCTTTGCCTGTCTGACCGCCTGCCGATGAGTTTTGCCGAAATTTGTGGGTGGATTACTAAATTGAAAGAGTGATGTAACTATCCGGCTGTTTGAAAAAGTAAGCTGCCGGAATTTGGGATCTCCAAATTTCTTCTCCCAATAAGCCGGGTCATAGACAAAAGGACCAATCTCACAGAGAGTCTGAGAACGCTCGAAATATGGAATTAATTCCGTTATCTTAAAAGGCCAACCACTATGCGGAACCCAAGGGCGGTATTCAAAAGCGTTTTTTTCAAGGGGCCTGCAAAAGCCCGCCCAGCGATTGGTGGTGCCGCCGAAGTAGCGGGCGCGTTGTCCGGTCAATGAATATCTTAACCCTACGTTTTCACCTTTATAAAGGGATTGCGTATCTTTATCGAGCTCTAGTCCGCCGCTTTCGAGAAGACAAACCCGAAATGGCTGACCAATGAATTCTTTGGCCAAAGTAAGCCCCGCCGCTCCGGCGCCGATAATACAAACGTCGCTCTCAACAACCGTTTCGTTCGTTACCCCGCGCGCGTCAATAAACATATCTTTCTCCTCTGTGACGGATAGAAGCCGTAACTATGGGGTATGTGAAGGTCCGGAACCCACGGCCCATTTCAAATAGCCGGGAATTTGTTCTAATAAAGTAGGCTGTAGCGCTGCTAAAGCACAGAGTTGAGCTTCAGTAATGGAGAGCAACCAACCTTGCACCTCGACTAATCGACCCTCTTCGAAATCCAGTTGCCGACGAACATATAACCATTCCCGCAGCTTAGGAGTATCCGCCTTAATGAAATGGGTATGATTCTTTTTTAAAATTGAAGAAATAGCAGTCAGAAGCTTTTGCTTGTCTCTTTCCTTAGGGGTCTTTTTTAAGTAAGCAAGTCCCACCTCTTTAGCGCTCTCTTTGTTTTGGAAGAGCTTAACCAGCTTTTCCTCAAACTCAGTGGTGGAAAGACTCTTGAAAACGGTGAATTTGTCTATGATAAACTTAGCTGAGAGAATGAGGCCGGTAAAGAGTATCAATTTCAGGAAAATACGCCTGGTTATTCCCTTTTTTGTAGTCATCTTTTTGCCTCGCTCTTCTAAATACTAAGTTACCATCAAACATGAAAGATGTGCGTCAGGAGGTAACTCCTGACGCCACCATACCCTACTGTAAACCATAAATATAGCTATAAGGTTTAAGGTGCTGGTTTAAGGTTTAAGGTGCTGTCAGGTGTTACCACCTGACAGTTATCCGTTTGATTGCAACTTGGTATAAGTCGTTTCATACCGATATCAAGTAGCATTCAGATGTTGAAGTGTCGCTGTAGTACTAAACAAACTTTTTATAAAAAGGGCCGGAAGGCTTTATTAACAATGGGAGGGTTTATTAAAAAACAGCTATCACAATTATACAACTTGATGTTTAATAGTCAACTAAAGTTTCACACCTTTTTGAGGTGAAATAATTGTTTAAAATATACTAAATAAATAGAAAAGAAGTTCCGCTTGCGGTATACTTGTCATGCAAAGTATTCAAATCTTTCAACCACTAAAATTAGATTATTTATAAAAGAATAATCAAGGGGAACCCCCAGCTTTATCCCTCTTGCATCACAGATGAGGATAAGTTATTATGTTTTCTTAGCTTTAAACATTTCAGGGTGGATTCTTCCAGATGATAATGGCAACTCTAAAGACAGTAGGTAGATAAACAATTATGGTTAGTCCAGCGCTTCTTAAATACCTTTTCATCTGAAGATGTCATTGCGAGGAGCGGAAACTCCGAAGCAATCTCCCCGTGTATCAATGGATTGAGATTGCTTACGCTTATACTCGCTTAGTGGTAACGAGGTCTTATCGCCGATGCTTTTCTGTGGTGTCAGATTCTCAAATCCGACACCCTCCCTTATATAGCTGTCAGGTCTGAGGACTTGACAACACAAAAGAAAGATGGTAACTGAACAGAAAAGCCTGAAAACCATATTTTAAGGTACGCTAAACTGGTGGAGGTTAAGGAATGATGCTACTTGCCGCAGTAGATTTTCTAATGTCCCGGAGAAATTCTTCTCCGGCAGATAACTTGCGCTCCCGGCGCAGGCGGTTATTGTGTTATGGGAGAAACCTGGGGCTGATAGCGGTATTTTGCCTCTGGAGTCTGCCCTGCGGATCAGAGGCAGCTGCTAAAAAGATTACGGTTTTATTTACTGGAGAAAGTCACGCTTCGTTTTATCCTTGTAGCTGTCCTAAGGCTCCCTACGGCGGGATCGCCAGAAGAGCGACTATGCTTAAAAATATTCGGGAAGAGACGGGCGGGTTGTTGTTAGTAGATGCCGGCGGAGCGCTGGCCGGAGGAGTATATGATGAGCATTCTCAAGGGGAGGCCGAGGAAAAAGCGCGCAGCCTGCTGTATCTTAGAGCCATGGCTAAGATGGGTTATGCCGCTCTGGCAGTGGGGGATGAGGAGCTTGGTTTTGGGATAGATTTTCTGCGCCAGGCGGCGGGCAGCATTCCTCTCCTCTCCGCCAACTTAGTGGATGCCTCTACCGGTAAGCTCATCTTTACTCCATATATAATAAAGAAAATATCCGGAGTATCTGTGGCCATTATAGGTCTCACCACTCCGGAAGCAAAAACCCAGCTTATCAAGCAGAGGTTAACTCAGCTTAAAATAGCAGATCCGGTAGCCGCTTTGCAGACTTTGATGCCGAAAGTTTCCCCGAAAGCCAAGATTATCATAGTGCTGTCACATTTAGGTGAAAAGGTTTCCAAAGAGTTAGTCCGCAAGGTTCCGGGGATACATCTTCTTATTAACGGTCATCGGAAGTCAACTCAGGAGGTGGCCGAGCTGGTAGGAAAGACTTTGATCGGATATTTTTCTTATCAGGCCCGGCGGC
>QIEW01000099.1 GCA_003230535.1 bacterium | reverse complement strand
ATACCCTGTTTCCACAGGGACAAGTTTAACACCTCTCTACACCCCTCTTAAATTGCTTAACCTCTGGTCCAGTTTTTGGGGAGTATTATATTATGCCTGGGGTCGGTGACCCTGGCTCCGGTGACCCTTGGGTCCGTGACCCTGGCTCCGGTACCTGGAGGGTAAAACGCCGGGATGAACAGGTAAATCAATGTATTAACCGTAAGCTACAGGGAAACTATGTCTAAAATCGGCCACTAAACCCGGGATCAACTGACACCAGAGAAATAAAAACGGGATAAGAGGGTTCCCATAACCCTCACAAAAGCCCCGAAATGCCCTCAAAATACCTCCGCTCAAAATAGGCGGTGGATTTTGGACTGCCTCTTCAATTGCCTTCTGACAATTATTTTGATATTCTTTTCGTGCATGGAAAGTTCCTTTATGTATGAGCTTTTTTCTCAAACTGCAACTTCGCCCATTATAAAGGCTTTCCATGCTTACCTCAATATTTCTGTTAAGTATTTTTATGATCTTCTCAACAGGCTTTATGACCAAAATTTTTGAATCCGACATTGAGAATATAGCAATTGAGCTTCTTGAAGCCCAAGGCTACTCTTACCTTACCCCCGAACAATGTGAACAGAAGCGGGAGAATTTTGCTGATGTTGTCCTGAAAAGTCGCCAGAAAAACGCCATTGACACCCTCACACCCAAAGTCCCCGAACACATATAAAATTTGTGTCGAACTCACGTTAAATTATCCAGCGCCGACTCTTATAAATAAATTCCTGTTTTTATATACCCGGATTATTCATAAATTCACGGTAAACATTAATGATGTTATTTGAATACAACCACTTAAATAATAACGGTCAAAAAACAAAACTTTCATACAAATCACCGAAAACTCCCGCTATGGAAGCGACCAACTCCGAGCGTGTTTATGATCCCGAATTATTCGGGTATAAAAGGAGGGGATAACCTTTATGGGCAGCTCATACATTGTAATAAAGGGCGCTAGGGAACATAATTTAAAGAATATTGATATCTCTATCCCCAGGGACAAATTTGTAGTCATTACCGGTCTGTCCGGCTCCGGCAAATCTTCTCTGGCGTTTGACACCATCTATGCCGAGGGGCAACGCCGCTATGTGGAGTCGCTCTCAGCCTATGCGCGGCAGTTTTTGGAGCAGATGGATAAGCCTGATGTAGACTCCATAGAAGGTCTCTCCCCAGCTATTTCCATCGAGCAGAAGAGTACCTCCAAGAACCCCCGCTCCACAGTAGGCACGGTTACGGAGATTCATGATTACCTGCGGCTGCTGTTTGCCCGGGTTGGTCATCCCCATTGCCACCGCTGTGGACGGCCCATCGTATCCCAGACCAGCACCCAGATTGTTGATCGGCTGCTGGCGCTTCCTGAAGGAGAGAAGGTGCAGATATTGGCCCCACTGGTGCGGGGACGAAAGGGGGAATACCGGAAGCTCCTGGAGGATATGGGGCGGCAGGGCTTCGTTCGCTGTCGGATAGACGGTAAAATTTACGATCTGGCATCGGAGATAGAGCTGAATAAAAATAAGAAACATGATATTGAAATCGTGATCGACCGGCTGATCATCAAGGAGAACATCCGGCAACGGTTAGCGGATTCGGTCGAGCTGGCGCTTAAACTATCGGAGGGGATAGTCGCCATTTCCCGTCCTGAAGAAGACGTAATCCTCAGTGAGAAGCTGGCCTGTATTACCTGCGGGATTAGTTATCCTGAGATCTCCCCCCGTATCTTCTCCTTCAACAGCCCGCATGGGGCCTGTCCCACTTGTTCCGGCCTGGGGTATAAAATAAAGCTGGACCCGGACTTGATTGTACCTGATCCTCATAAATCGATCGCCTCCGGGGCGATTGCCGCCTGGCGAGGGGTGGGAGGCGGGATAGACGCCTTGTATATGCAGAAGCTTAAAGCGGCAGCCGAGCACTATGGCTTTGATATTCATACCCCGTTCTGTAAACTGGATGAGCGCGCCAAGCAGATCGTTCTATACGGAACCCCGGAGCAGATTAAGTTTAAGTTTAAATCTAAAGATGGGAGCGGCAAATGGGAGTGGGTCGGGAATTACGAAGGGGTAATCCCCAACCTGGAGCGGCGGTTTAAAGAGACGACATCCCAGCATATGCGTTGGGCAATCCAGCGTTTTATGAGTGATCGCCCCTGCCCTGAATGCCGCGGCGCCCGGCTCCGCAAGGAAAGCTTGGCAATTAAACTGGACGGACAAAGCATAGCCGACGTATCTAAATTGTCTATTCGTCAAGCGGAGGAGTTTTTCGGTCATCTGCCATTGACCGCCCAGGAAGAGTTTATCGCCCATCAGGTACTCAAAGAGATCCGTGAGCGGCTGGGATTTTTGGTAAATGTGGGCCTGGATTATCTGACGTTGGACAGATCAGCCGCTACTCTCTCCGGCGGCGAGGCGGAGCGCATCCGCTTGGCCACCCAGATCGGTTCCTCGCTGGTGGGGGTACTCTATATCCTGGATGAGCCCAGCATCGGCCTGCATCAGCGGGATAATGCCCGGCTGCTCCATACCTTAAAGCGCCTGCGGGATGTGGGGAACAGCGTCCTGGTGGTGGAACATGACGCCGAAACTATTCTCGCAGCCGACCATGTGATAGACCTGGGCCCTGCCGCAGGCATCTATGGCGGCGAGGTTGTGGCCCAGGGAACGCCGGAAGAGATCGCCGCTCATCCGACCTCCCTCACCGGTCAGTATCTTTCCGGCCGCAAGAGTATCCCTATCCCTAAGCGGCGCAGAGCCCGCCGAAATGGCCGCTTAACAGTGGCCGGCGCCCGGGAGAATAACCTCAAGGATATCCGCGTAGGTTTCCCGTTAGGGGTGTTTACCTGTGTGACCGGCGTTTCCGGGTCAGGAAAAAGTACGCTGGTGGTAGAAATACTTCACAAAGCATTGTCCCGGCAGCTCTATAAGAGCATGGCCAAGCCCGGCGAGCATGACCGATTACTGGGAGCGGAAAATATCGACAAGGTAATCAACATTGACCAGGAGCCGATCGGTCGCACCCCCCGCTCCAATCCAGCCACCTACACCGGCGTATTTACCTTTATTCGGGATCTATTTGCGCGGGTGCCGGAGGCTCGGATGAGGGGTTATCGCCTCGGGCGTTTCAGTTTCAATGTAAAAGGCGGTCGCTGCGAAGCTTGCCAGGGGGACGGGCTCATAAAAATAGAGATGCATTTTTTGCCCGATGTATATGTGAGATGCGAGGTCTGCGGCGGGAGACGGTATAATCGGGAGACATTGGAGATAAGATATAAGGGGAAAAATATCTATGAGGTGCTGGAGATGACATTTGCCCAGGCGCTTGAATTCTATGAACATATACCTCCACTGGAAAGGAAGATCCGTACGGTATATGATGTCGGGCTGGATTATCTGCATCTCGGACAGTCGGCTACTACCCTCTCCGGCGGTGAGGCGCAGAGGATAAAACTCTCCCGGGAGCTTTCTAAGGTAAGTACCGGCCGCACCCTGTATATTCTGGATGAACCCACGACCGGCCTCCACTTTGATGACATAAGAAAACTGCTGGATGTATTAGACCGGCTGGTGCAGTCCGGCAAAGTGGTGGTAATAGAACATAACCTGGATGTAATTAAAACCGCCGATTATCTGATAGACCTGGGGCCGGAGGGAGGCGATGAAGGCGGGATGGTTGTCGCTTCCGGCACTCCCGAGCAGGTCGCCCAAAATCCCAACTCCTATACCGGCCAGCACCTCCGAAAAGCGCTTAATCCCATGGGCTCTCCCGCAAAAGCGGTAAACATGGATGATGTTATTTGACTACAGCCACTTACAAAATAACGGTCAAAAACAAAATGGCTCATACCAATCACCAAAGACTCCCGCTATGGAAGCGACCAACTCCGAGCGTGTTTATGCTCCCGAATTATTCGGGTTAGAATGTAAAAACCAAGGAGGTGTTGGTAAATATATCTGTCCGCTCATTATCAGGAGGAGGTAGGTTTACATATTTGATGACCACGCCAGTCTTGAGACTGATCCATTCGGAAATCTTTACTACTAATGCGGTATCGGTATTGACCCGGTAGTCGTCACTATCTTCAAAATTATTAAGGAACTCAGCATCCTGCGAGAAAGCGGTATTTTCTGTTATCTGCCATTTATAAACCGCGTAGGCTCTGCCGGAGAGGAAAGACCGATCGTCATCCCCTATCCTATCTTCATAAAGGTAACCAGGGCCGACCTCTCCTTTAAGTTCGTGCGTCCCTTCCAGAAAACGATAGCCGACGCCCGAGTAAGCCCCAAAACGGTAGTTATAGCCGGATAATTTATTGCCTTCCAAACTCAACTTGGTAGGCACATATGTTTTTTTAGATATATTATGATCATGTTTGCCATTTGCATACCAATACTCGGAGACCGTATCCCCTTCGCTTTTGCCATAAACTAATCCCGTCTTTAATTCCAATTCATTATTATCCCCCTTCCGATTTGCATCGGCGGAGAGGCTAACTGTTTGGGAATGCGAGTTTCCCGATATAGTTACATAAGAAACGCCCACTGATGACTTCCAGCGATCTTTCTCTGATTTCTCTTGAGCCGCAAGTCC
>QIEW01000163.1 GCA_003230535.1 bacterium | reverse complement strand
GTCCGCCCGCAGGCTGGAGAGAGCCTGTTCCCAGGCGGAATAGATCTCCGGCGTTACCGGTGATGCGGTGGTTATCGGCGGATAATTTATCATCAGGGAATTATCCACAGGATTTCTATATACGCCCCGGTCGGCCCACTGTTTCAATAAAGGAAGACAGCGCTCGCTTTCGGCTATCACCGAGGCCAAAAAATCCTTTTTATCAGCTTGCATGGATCAATATCCTCTTATTCTAAAATATAGACAAATAATTGTGTCATTGCGAGGAGTGAAACGGCGAAGCAATCCCTTGCTTTCCCATGGTATATGAGATTGCTTCACTTCGTTCGCAATGACATTTAAACGTATGCTTTTCACTGAAACGCTATCTAGTGTCGTGTCAACCGTAAATTGACGGGTTTGATTTTTACTCCCCCTCACCTCGGTCCTCTCCCCCCAGGGGAGAGGAAGCAGGAATAGTCCCTTCTCCCCCTGGGGGGAGAAGGTTAGGATGAGGGGGATTAAACAACCAATGAATTTACGACATATTAGAGTTGACACGACACTAGTCTCCCCGGACAGTAGCAAACCTACTTCTTTAGTCCGGATTATTCATAAATCCACGGTAAACATTAATGATGTTATTTAAATACAGCTAGTTATAAAATAACGGTCAAAAAACAAAATTTTCATACAAATCACCGAAAACTCCCGCTATGGAAGCGACCAACGGGAGTGTGTTATAAATCCCGAATTATTCGGGTTAGAGAAAAGAGCTGAGTTTACCAAGGTTTTTAACGTCAATTTTGAGCCAGAAACCGGTAACGGTGAATACCAGGATGACTAAGCTTACAAAGGCGTTTGTGGCAAAGAAGGTTTCATTTACCCTTGAGATATCATCGGGTGAGATAAGGCTGTTCTGATAAGCCATAAAGATGCTGGCCACGGCAATCCCCATGAAATACATGATATTGAGGTCTGAGACAATACCCACCGCCACCAGAGAGGCAAATGAAAGGAAGTGGAACCAGCGGGTGAGCCTGATCGCCGTTCCCAAGCCGAATTTAGCCGGAATTGAAAACAACCCCTGGCGGCGGTCCACATCAATATCTTGGATGGTATAGATGATATCCGAGCCGACAATCAGGGAGAACACCGCCAGCAAGAGAAGCGCCGCTGTCAGGGAGACCTCGTTGGTCACCGCCACCCAGCCCCCGAACGGCGCCAGCCCCATGGCAAACCCCAGCCATAAATGACAAGTCCAGGTAAAACGTTTAGTAAAAGGGTAGAAGATAAATAAGGCCAATATTAAGGGAAGCAGCAGCCAGATAAGCGGCGGGAGATTATAAGCCGCCACAAGACAGACCAGCAGAGAGATGCCGCAGAACACCAGGCACTCTTTTTCTCCTAAAATCCCGCCGGGGATGGCGCGCTCAGCGGTACGCGGGTTTTTGGCGTCTATCTCCCGGTCAATATAACGGTTAAGCCCCAGGGCAAGAGAACGAGCCCCTAACATGCCCAACGTAATCCAGCCCAGCTTATCCCAGCCAGGAAATGATTTCATCGCCAGAAAGGCGCCTAAATAGACAAACGGCAGGGTATGAATGGAATGCTGATACTTGATCATCTCCAAAAAGATGTGAATTTTCCTGACAAATTTACGGAGCATTACTCTCTCCTCCCAAAACAAAGCTGTTGTGCTACAGATCCCCAATGGAACGAGGGGATTTTTACTCTTATACCAAGGCAGCTCTCAAACAGGAAATATTTGCGTCAGGAGGTAACTCCTGACGCCACCACAACCTACTGTTTTTGTGCAGTCAGGTCCTCCAGACCTGACTGGCGGTTTTAGGAGGTGTCAGATTTGAGAATCTGACACCACAGAAAAAACATTATGATTTATCCTAAAACGGTATATTGGATATTCAGGTGGTGGCAGGTTCAGGAAACCTGCCACTTTTCAGGCTGTCAGGTCTGAGGACCTGACAGCACAAAAACTCATCGGTTTTATAGATGTTTCGGCCTGTTCCCAAGCGAAACTACTATAAAGGGGGTGCGCTTCCCTTGACACTTTCGGCTTGAGAACCAGCCGAAAGATCGGATCGGAAAATGGCTCATACAAATTACCGAAAACTCCCGCTATGGAAGCGACCAACGGGAGCGTGTTTATGATCCCGAATTATTCGGGCTAAGGCAGATAATGTTCCAATGCTTCCCGAAAACCGGTTTGCTTAAGACCAAAATCAGTTGTTACCTTTGAGATGTCGCGGACATTGTCCACCCGCATTATGTTTAGTTCCTCATAGCTGATCGGCAATCCCGGGATGATCATGTCAGCAAACCAGATCACCGGGGAGATTAAACCTAAAGGCAGATGAATTTTCTCCTTATGTGTTCCCAAAACATCCATAATGGTATCGAGGAGCTCATCATAAGTGAGTATATCCGGCCCGGCAATATCATAGGTCTGATTGAGCGCCTTACGCCTGTCAACCGCCTTGGCCAAACAGTCAACCACATCCCCCACCCACAAGGGCATGAAACGAACCCTGCCTGTACCCAAGACCGGTACTATCGGGGCATTCTTGACCATATCTATCAAGGCGGTAGTAAACTGATCCTCTTTGCCGATGATCACCGCCGGACGAAAAATTACATAATCCAGGCCGCCTTGTTTGATGATCTCTTCCGACTCTCCCTTTGTATTATAAAAGCCGGTGGAAATCCCCAGGCTGTATCCCATGGCGCTTGTATAAATAAAGCGCTTTACGTCTGCCTCACGGGCGGCTTCCATAACATTGGATGTGCCCTGGATATGGAGCGCCCGGTAGGTGGACATGTTCGCCCGCCAGATACCCACCAAATGAATAACAGCCTTACAGCCGTCCAGGGCGCCGGACAGACTGGATTTGTCCCGCACATCCCCCTTTACCAGCTCGGCGCCTAATCCGGATAAATATGCCGACTCCCCAGATCTAACCAGGCAGCGCACCTTTTTCCCATCCTCCCTGAGACGTTTCACTAAATTTCGCCCTACAAAACCGGTACCGCCAGTAACAAATATCATGGATCTCTCCTTAAGATGGCTATTTTCCCAAATAACAGGTTGTAGATGGAACAATTCCAGGGAATTGGCGCCGGCAAAGACCGCCCCAAGCCTCCCGTTCACTATAATCCTGCTGTGCACTGTAACAGAGGTCGATTGCCTCTCTGAAGATAGTAGTTATATCACTCACATAGGCGGCGTTTCTCTGCCTTCCTTCAATCTTTATGGCGCTTATTCCCAGGCGGATTAACTCAGGCAGTATAGCCAACGCGTTCAGGTAAACATAATCATTTAGTTGAAAACTCCGCCCGCCGTTTAGGCCGTTGAGGCGATACTTGGCCTTGCATAACTGCCGGCGGTTAATCATAAAATGGTTCCCCCATTGGGAGAGTTCCTCCTTGGGCAGTCCTTCCGAAAAGTGGCCGTCTTTTTTGATCTCGTCGTATGAAAACGAATTTATGGCTTTACCGTTAATCCGGGCCACCACACTTTCGCCCCGGTGGAAGGTTAAATAACGAGGGGTAGAGCAGGTGCCGATGGTATTTGTAGACTCTCCTGTGACATAAGAAGAAAGATGGCACTTCCCTTCGTAATTTATACAGAGGGAGCCGAACCCAAAGACCTCCAACGGGATGTCAGCTTCCATACTTAAGCGTTCAATTTCCTTTAAGGTGAGCACCCTGGGGAGGATTACGCAGCTTACCCCAAATTCGCGGGCATAGAAGCTGATCGCCTCCCGATGGCAGACTCCGGCTTGTACGCTTAGGTATATCTCAAGCTCAGGATAGTTATCCTTAGCATACTCCAGCAATCCCAAATCGCTTAAAACCACCCCATCCGCCAGCATGGCCGCAGCCTGATCTACGGCTTCGTAACAGGGAGCGATCTGATGCTTCTGGGGGTAACTGTTTACTGTGACTAAAGCTTTTTTGCCGGTTTTATGGAGATAGTCCACCCCCAGGCAAGCATCTTCATAGGAGAAATTTATTCCCTTAAAATTCCGCAGATTAGAGGCTGTGCTAAAGCCAAAATATACCGCATCAGCCCCGGCATCCG
>QIEW01000052.1 GCA_003230535.1 bacterium | reverse complement strand
TCTGGAACGTTACCCTTAGTTTTTTTGATTTTTATTACTGCAAAAATAGTCCGACTGGCCCCATCTTTGCCCGCTGTTCCTGTGGAGATGACGCTATAAGTCAAGGAACGATGCTTTTTGGATGGTTCTCCATACTCATTATACATGGATTCCTTGATTCTCTCCAGGCTCTCTTCTCCATACTTTATTTTGAGGGTCTCCTCACTGGCGGAGTATTTATTGAACCGGCCGCCGGTCCAGACCGTTAAATATTGAGCTATACCAGGATAGTTCAAGCCGCCTTCTGTTTGAGTTTCCTCTCCGCCGGATGAACCAAAAAGAATCTCCTTGGTTATCCCCTTTACCAGAAGTAGTTCCTCGACGGCGCTAAAAGGGCCGTTTTTACAGTCATAAGGTTTAGGCAGGCCGTTGTAATAATCGCCTTCAACTCCATTAGCCCGGTGCAGATCGTCTTTATCTACCCAATCCATGATGGAATCTATGATCATATTCTGATCCGTTTCACTTGTCGCGGCGTTTTTAGTAAACAACTCCCTCATGACATCTCGTTGGTTTTTACCCCCCCCCGCCAAATGATTCAGATCTATTTTCCCCTCCTCATCTATGATTTGATAAGAGTAACTTCCTGCCCCCAGGTTGACTTCATCCCGTTTAGGAGGAGTTTCTTCAGTTTCTTCCTCCAAGGTTTCATCCTCAATCGGTTTCCTGGCCTGAAGGTGCAATTTCCCTTCTTCGTCTGCATATACAGCCTCTATTTCTGTATTAAGAAGTTCGGTTAAAGCTTTAGATATTCCTGCCTGAGCAAGATAGTAACTCTGGGTCTCATACATGAAATTGCGGGTTATACTAAGCTCCGTACGGACGGAAAAAGCAAATTCAACCAATATGATACTTAAGAAAACCATTACCCATAATACCAATACCAAGGCTATCCCTTGCTGATTTTTGAGATATCCGATATTGCGAGCCAAGCATTTCCGCCTCATACAATATACTAATGGCTTTCCACTAGGTATGTTGGAAATAAATTTCCAAGGGGTAGATGTGTTAGAAAATAATACTGGATCATTAAAAGGCCGGTTCATCTTTAACTTTCACCTTAAAGTTAGATTGGATAGGAACCACCAATGGCGGAAATTTCTGTAACTCTCCGTCTTCCTCCTCCGGATTAAGGGTTATGGTAATCTCCACCGCTTTGGGAAGCTGAGTTTGGGTTGGAGCCGGCTGGGGTTCGCCGGGAGAACCTTCCTCGGGGACAAATTCTTCCGCCTTTACTCTGGGATCCCAGCTGGCTACCCACTCTCCCGTTTCGGCGTCGACGGTTTCGCCTTCGCTGTTTTTAACTTTGGGAATATAATAATATCGGAAGGAAATGTCAGCTACATCAGGACTTAAGACTACTGGATCCTCACCTTCGATTTTCTTAAAAGGATCCTGGTAGTAAAGGGTGGTCTCCTTTAGCATCAGACCCTGATAGCTGTCTACATAATAAGATAGAGTGCGTAGTTGATTTGCAAGAGGTTCAAGGGTTAATCCTGATGTGGAGGTTACAAAAATAACCTGGTTCTGCTCGCCCAGAAACACAGGGTACTTTTTTTCCTCACCATCTATCTCTCCTTTAACCAGCAACGCATGGGCTGACCGGAACTCCTCCGCTAATTGGTCCAACACCACCCGCCAACGCTGGCTCCGCTCCATGCGCTTTTCGCCGCCTTGCCAGGCTCTGACGCCTAGTTGGAGCCCACCGTAAAGCACCCCCATAACAATCCCCAGGATGACCAGGGATAACAGCAGTTCCAGTAATGTAAATCCGGATTCATTTGTTGGATTAAACATGGCCCCATCATTTTATGTGCTGTCGGGTTCCCCTTTTATGTGCTGTCGGGTCCTCAGACCTGACAGCCTAAACGAGTGGCAGGTTTCCTGAACCTGCCGCCACCTGAATTGTTGGGTTTCGCAAGCTCAACCCAACCTTGTATAAAAATCCGCACCGGCAGGTGCGCTAACTTGATAGTATAGAGAGTTTCTTGCAAAAGTCATTGTTAGCCGTACTATATGTTGGGGCAGTGGCCCCAACTCTACCCATATGGGGTAGGCCAGGGCCACTGCCCTGGCGCTTTTGCAAGAGGCTCTAGATACAAGGAATTTCCTTTTGCTGTGGTGTTATACTAAGTTGCCATCAAACATGAAGGATTTGCGTCAGGAGGTAACTCCTGACGCCACCATACCCTACTGTAAACCATAAATATAGCTATTAAGGTGCTGTCGTCTCAGATATTACCAAAAGTAAAGGTGCTGTCAGGCGTTACCACCTGACAGTTAATAATCTGATGGCAACTTGGGTATTAGGAGTTACCTCATGACACCTGATAATAAAGGTTATCATGGTATGATGGCTGTCAGGTCTGAGGACCTGACAGCACCTAAACACTTTTTACAGCCTAAACGAGTGGCAGGTTTCCTGAACCTGCCGCCACCTGAAAAAGAGGGAGACAATGGATTCCCCCTCCCAAAAGGAAGGCAACGGGTTCCCAGAAGCTGGGTTCCCCCCTTTAATAAAGGGGGGCAGGGGGGATTTAAACCCGCACCGAACAGGCGCTTTGTTCTGTAAAAATGGCTTTTATATCTGCGCCCAGATCAGTAACCGCCCTCTCCCGCCTTAAGGGAACAGCCATTGCCGCTACGGCATATTAATTCGACAATCCTTCAGTCGGCGGTTTCTCCAACACTGTTTTAAGAGTTACCAACTCTACTCGGTTAAGATGCTGCCGGACTTCCCAAGTCACTCGCACCATAGCTTTATACATCAAAACATTAACCGCCGGTTCTTCTTCTCCAAAGGGGGATCCTGTTGGTTCCGGTTTGACAGGAGAACCCCTATCTATCTCTATGGGAGTTATTTCTACTTTCCAGCTATAGTCAGGATAATCCTCAAAGTATCCGGAAGCCGCGCTTTCCGGAAGATCATTTTCCATGTTCAATTCTTCCATCTTTGTCCTGGCCAGGAAAGTAGCCTTAGTAAAGTTGGAAGCCTTTTGTATGGAGCGCAGGCTTATGGTAATTAATTCTATATAGACCACTAAGGCTACGCCCAGCACACTTATTGCCAGCATTACTTCCAGTAAGGTGAACCCGCCCTCGGCCCGGACCCTCATCCTCATCCTTCTCCCTCTCCCAGATAAGCAATTTTTACCCGACCGGTAATCCTATCCAAAGTTATTCTGGAACTCCAGCCCAGGTTATTCTCCAGCACAATTTCTCCTCCGCTAATATTACCTTTAGGAAAGAATTTAAATTTCGCCTCACCCGAAGATACCTCTTCCTCGCCAACGGTTACCTGGCTGATTTTGATTCCCTCCGGAAAAGCTTCGCTTCCCCCCTCGGGCAAATCTCCGGTTAAAGTCTGGTCATCTAAATTCACCAGTAACGCAGACGTCTTTTTCTTGGCGATCGCTTCAGAGCGCATTACCCGTAAAGTAGCCGCCAGATGCCTCGTGGAGGTTTTCAATTGTAATGTATCCAAACTTTTTTTTATACGGGGAGTTATAATAGCAATGACAATCGACAGAATTACCAGCACTACCAGCAGTTCCAACAGGGTAAACCCTCGGTTTTTCACTGCCCGAGCCCCTTCCAACTCGATACGTCTCCGTTCTCCCCTTCACCTCCTTCTGTGCCGTCCAGACCATATGAAAATATATCATAATCTCCATGGGAGCCTGGAGAAGTATAATTATACTCTCTATTCCAGGGATCCTGAGGAATTTCCTCAGTGGTATACGTCCCGGCCCAGTTTTCTGCTCCAGGGTCAGAACGGAGCGCATCCAATCCTTCGGCAGTGGTGGGATACCGCCCGATATCCAAATGGAACAATTCTAAGGCTTGACCGAACATCTTAATCTGGACCCTGGCGGCATTCTGCTTAGCTTTTCCTACCCGGCCAAACAACTTTGGCCCTACCAGCGCCGCCAGAAGTCCGATTATTATCATTACCACCAATATTTCAATCAAAGTAAAACCGGCTTCTTTGTTTACCCTGATTTGCTGGGAGGCATTTGGGGCCCTATTTTTTCTTCTCCGCCAATTTATCCCGCCCCAAAAAACCGGATGCCGCCGGAGAAGATTTACTGGAGCGCTACATTCGCCATTCAGGCGGTTTATATTCATATTCCTCGTCCTAAACATTTTTCACCTCTTTTACATAGGCAGGTCATTGATACTAAAGACAGCCATCAGCATAGCCAATACGATAAATCCTACGACAAGACCCATAACTAAAATAAGAATTGGTTCCAGGAAACCCATCAGTCGTTTTACAGTTATCCGGACTTCAGCATCATAATTATCAGCCACTTTTAAGAGCATAGTATCAAGCTGACCGGTCTCCTCGCCAATAGAAATCATATGCAAAGCCAAAGGAGGAAATAACCCGCTGGCGCGCAGCGGAGCCGTTATTCCTTCCCCTTCTTTGAGCCCGCTCTGGACATTAGCCATCGCTTTAGACATTAGCGCATTACTCACTATCTCTCTGACAATAGCCAACCCTTTCAAAATAGGGACACCGCTATTAATTAAGGTGCCAAAGGTCCGGGAAAACCTGGATACCTCTATCTTGCGGACCAATAACCCTATCAGGGGCAACTTTAGCTTTAGAGTATCCCATTGCAGCTTTCCCGCGGGGGTGCTTACATAATATTTAATTCCCAGAACAAGCAAAACCGACCCTATGATTATCAACCACCAGGAATTTCTAATCGCTCCACTGATAGACAGCAGCAGTTGTGTAGCCCAGGGGAGGCTTTGTCCCATATCCTTAAATAACTTTGTAAACTTAGGCACTACAAAAGTAAGCAGCAAGGCTACTGAACCGCCGGCTACCACGGTAAGAATAGCAGGATAAATCATGGCTGAGATAATATCCGACTTCAGGCCCTGGGTATTCTCTAAGAACTCAGCCAGACGCCGCATTACTTGCTCCAGCACCCCGCCGGATTCTCCCGCCCGGACCATATTTACATAAATTTTGGAAAACGCCTCTGGATGTTGAGCTAAAGCATCGCCAAAAGAACTTCCCCCGTGAACCGCAGTCTGGACATCTTCCACTACCAGCTTTAATTTTTTATTTTCAGTAAGTTCTATTAAGATAGATAAGCTGCGGTCCAGTTGGATACCGGCCTCAAGCAGTGAAGCTAACTGCTGGGAAAATATCAATACTTCTTTAGTTCCGATCCATTTAAATTTAAGCAGGAGATCAAACTGGCCGGATTTTTCTTCCCCTGCCTCCTTTTCAACTTTTAGCGGAAAATGTCTTGACTGCTGAAGTTTGGCAATGACCGCTTCCCGCTCCTGGGCCTCCATTGTGCCCGTTACAATTTTTCCAGAGGCATCATAAGCTCGATAGACAAATACAGACAACCCGCTCGCCCTCCAATTTGATACTTATCGACCAATTAATGATTTACTATATAAAATATACATTAATTACAGTATTTAGTCAATATAAGTAGCCGGCCCAAATCCACCGTCTATTTTTGCTTTTTGCTTGAGCCCCAAGTGGTTATACCGATTTTTCTTTCACCAAATTGGTAAAACTTTATGCCTGCATGTTGCCGGAAGGTCAAGGGTTTTCTCGTTTTTGACGGTGGATTTGGGCTTTATGGTGGACTTGACACTAGTACGCTGTCCATTTTAAATTGATGGATAGAGAGTTCCTTCTCCCCTTGGGGGAGAAGGTTAGGATGAGGGGGCTTTTGATAAA
>QIEW01000221.1 GCA_003230535.1 bacterium | reverse complement strand
TAATTGGCAAACAGGGTAAAACTGCCCGCGCTATGCGCACTATCCTCAGCGCTGCGGCCACTAAGATCAGAAAACGCGCCGTATTGGAGATATTGGAATAGACCCCCGCGGTTCTATTTAAGTGAGTGTAAATAGTTAACTCATCACTTTTAGATGTTTCGGCCTGTCCCCAGGCCGAAACCCAACTGGGCGCCGCTACTCTTAGCGCAGCCGAATCGGACAAGCCTTGAGAAGGCAACCTGGTAATCATGGCGACCTCGTTGCCAGGCGCGGGAAGGGGCGATAAACCTTACCCTATTCGTTATTATATGGAAATTAGCAAAGCTGAGGAGCTTATTCTTATAGGGGAGGTGGGTAAGCCTTGCGGGGTAAAGGGCGAAGTGCGTATCTTTCCGTTAACGGATAACCCAAAACGGCTTAGCTCTTTAAAGCAGGTTTATCTGATAAAATCTCCCGCCAAACCGAAGCTCTATGAAATAGAAGGAGTATGTCACAGCAGAAGGTTTGCAAGCGTAAAATTCTCTGGTTGCGACACCAAAGATGCGGCAAGGGCTCTCTCAGAAGCCAGGGTAGGGATACCAAGGGCGGAGTGTCCTCAGCTTCCGGAAGGAAGTTATTACTATTTTGATATTATTGGGCTGGAGACCTTCACCCAACAAGGTCGGTATTTGGGTAAAATAGAGGCGATCATCCCTACCGCAAGTAGCGATGTTTATGTAATACGTGATGGCTCCGGCGGAGAAATACTGGTCCCGGCAATAAGTGAGGTGATAGCCGAGGTAGCCCCCCGGGAGGGTCGGGTGGTAATTAGAACCGTGGAAGGGCTGATTACATCAGGTTCCCATGACATCTTAAGTTCGCAACCCTCAGGTTCATAACTCTGATGCAGTGTGATATTCTAACTATTTTCCCCGCGGCGATCACTCCTTATCTGAAGAGCAGTATTTTAGGCCGGGCACAGCAGAAGGGCATTCTGGACATTCGGGTAGTGGATTTAAGGTTTTTTGCTGCCGGCAGACATCACCAGGTGGACGATACGCCTTATGGCGGCGGCCCGGGAATGGTTTTTAAACCTGAGCCTATCTTTCGGGCAGTAAAAACTTTAACCGCCGAATATCCCGTACCCCGGCAAAAAATTATCCTCCCCTCCCCGCAAGGCCGTTTATTTACTCAAGATACAGCAAGAGAGTTGGCCCAAGAGGAGTATTTGCTGTTCATTTGCGGTCGTTACGAGGGAATAGACGAGCGGGTGGCTATGTCTCTGATAACGGATGAATTATCCATCGGGGACTACGTGCTTACCGGTGGAGAACTTCCCGCTCTCGTTATGATAGACGCCATAACCAGGCTTCTCCCCGACGCCTTGGGAGACAAGACATCAGCCCAAGCCGATTCTTTTTCAGACGGTTTATTGGATTATCCGCATTATACTAGACCGCCTGAGTTTTCCGGATTGCGGGCGCCGGAGGTATTGATGTCCGGGCACCACGATAATATCCGTCGCTGGCGCCGCTACCAAGCCTTGCAACGGACTTGGAAAAGACGGCCGGATCTTTTGGAGAAAGCCTGTCTTTCCGAGGAAGACAAACAAATGCTCAATGAAATTATGAAGAAGTGATAAAGAAGCGAACAACTTCCATATTGGAAGATAATGATTGAACAATAATCCTTGTTATCTAATAAGATAGAAGCAAATCAGTATCATGGGAGAAATAAGTGATGGATAAAATATCGGCGGTGGAGGCAGCTTATCTTAAGCCTGAAATTACTGATTTTAGGCCGGGCGATACGGTTCGGGTACATCAAAAGATTGTTGAAGGGGAGAAAACCAGAATTCAGATATTTCAAGGAGTAGTTATTGCCCGGCGGAGCGGGGGGACAAGAGCCACCTTCACTGTCCGCAAGATTTCATATGGAGTGGGAGTGGAACGGATCTACCCCTTACATTCCCCCATGATCGAGAGAATTGAGCGGGTGCGGAGAGGGGATGTCCGCCGCGCCAAGCTTTACTATCTGAGGAAGAGAAGAGGTAAAGCAGCCCGGATTAGGGAAAAAACAAGATACTGACAAAGTTTGCGCAAAATGATTGGCGATCTACCCAAATAATAGATTAACAGAGGACACACCGGTGAGGCCAAGGGATGCCAAAGCCAAATATAAAATTAAACCAACTTCTATGGATGAAATATAAATCAGGATTAGTAGATGCCCACGGGCTCACGCCCGTACTCCTCTGCATGTTTTGATAGCTAACTCTCCATATTGGGTATTTTAAGTAAATAAACATGGGTAAATTTTTACCGTGGCTCAACCGCCCACATCCGCCGATCCTTTTTCTATTATAGCCTGGTGTGAAGATCGCTGGTGGGGAAGGTTATTGCTTCTCCCGCTATCTTTTGCTTCCCAATTATATAAGCTCGCAGTAACCGTGCGGGTCAGTCTCTACCGGTTCGGCATACTACCCAGCAGACAGCTCAAGGTCAATGGCGCTAAGATCAGAGTAGTTTGTGTCGGTAACCTCACTGTGGGTGGAGCCGGCAAGACATCTACGGTAGAGCATCTGGGGCGGGTCATTCAAGGCCAAAGGGTGGCTGTCGCTGTCTTGATCCGAGGCTATAAAGGGAGCCGGAAGGGGAAGTTGACAGTTGTATCCGACGGTTCCAGCCCGAAGTATAATGCGGGGGATGTCGGCGATGAGTCCTATCTCCTGGCCCGAAAACTTTCCGGAGTTCCTGTAATAGTAGGGAAGGATAGATATCAGGCAGGAAAGTATGCTTTGGAGAAATTTTCTCCCGGCGTGATCCTCCTTGATGATGGATACCAACACCTCTCTTTAGTCCGGGATATAAATATTTTGGCGATCGACAGCGCCTCCCCCTTTGGGAACGGTCGTCTTCTTCCCCGGGGCCCCTTGCGGGAGCCGCTGTCAGCTTTGAAACGCGCCCAAATATTTTTACTTACCAAAGTTGATCTGGCGCCGGAAACCGGTTCTCTGGAACAGACCTTGCGCGGCTATAATTCTCAAGCCATAATCCTCCACAGCCGCCATCGGCCGCTGGACCTTGTCGACCTTAGAGGTAATAGAACCGCCACTCTTTCCTGGCTCAGGGGACGCAGGGTGTTAGGGTTCTGCGGCATAGGCTCTCCGGATGCTTTCCTGCACACCTTAGAGAAACAAGGTGCGAATGTAGCAGCGTTCCGGCGTTATCCTGACCATCACCATTATAACGCGGAGGACCTCCGTGATCTTGAAGCCCAAGCTAAGGCGCATAAGGCGGAAGCTCTAGTCTCCACTGAAAAGGATGGAGTAAAGCTAAGGCATATTGCGTCTGAGTTTCCTCTCTATTTTTTGCGCATTAAACTGGAGATTTTGTCTGATAACAAGCGCTGGGAAGCTGCGCTTAAGCTCATTACTGCCGGGCTTTAGCGAAAAGTTGTCCATGACAAGCGATAATCTAAGCTGTTGCAAATCCAGATTAACTAATATTGGCTTACAGTGGAAATCACAGAAAACATTCAGCAAATAGATAGTCCTCCTCCCAGGGTGGCGCTAACATTAGGGAACTTCGACGGGTTACATCTGGGGCATCAGGACCTCATTGCTGAAGTTGTGTCCCAGGCCAGGCGGCGGCAGGGAGTGAGTGTAGTTTTTTCCTTTAAAAATCATCCTTTGGAAATCTTAGCCCCCCAAGCCGCTCCCCCTCTAATTACCACTTTGGAGGAGAAAGCCGGTCT
>QIEW01000323.1 GCA_003230535.1 bacterium | reverse complement strand
AATTACTATCGGCTAAGCTCTCCCGACCGTACCAAAGCCTCCATCCGGATAGCTTCTTTACGGGGAGCTACCATCTGAACGGTCTTTGTCTCCTTCCCAGAGAGGATTACCTCACGCCACAACTCCGCCGGTGAAGATATTTCGAAGCCTTCGGTATCATACCATTTCCCCTTGACTTCCACTAATACCGTTTCACTGGATTTATTGATTAGTTCTATCTGAGCCTGGAGTATCCCGCCGAAATCACGGTAACTAACTCGACCTACCTTTATTTCCTGGGTAAAAAATGGGGCCTGTTCCGTGATGCCGGCTTTTCCGGTAGCCGAATCCAGCTGAACCCGCGTCCCGGATGTCGAGGCGGCACAACCTGCCAGCAAACCAAAGCCAAAAAACGTTATTAATAGTCTCATTAGTACAGCGTTTCGTAGGTTTTTTATCGGTCTGGATTCCCGGTCAAGCCAGGAATGACAAAATGTATAAACCCAGTTATTTATAAAATGGCGTACTAGCAGCTTTCTCATAGACTGGTCCTCCTGGCAATACGTTTATCTAACACTCCGGCAGTTTATAAAAGCCCATCTTTGCCGGGGACTAATTTTTATTTTGGGGAAATTTTGCGTCTCAATCCATCTCCCCCGGGAACTATACATCTTCAAAGTCACCGTATATTTTCCGTTGCTTAAAGGTATCCGGGCTATTTGTATGTCGCGGGGCAGGGTCAGCCAACTCCGCAGGTCCGCTTTATTGGTGGCATAAAAAAATAAAAGCAGCAGATCCCCTAAGACCGGTTCTTCTCTGCGTAAGCCTTGTGCTATGGCAATTTTACCTCCGGCAACTAAAGCTTGCTTGGCAAAAAGACGGGCGGTTTTCTTCTTCAACTGCTCGATAGCGGTAGCCTCAATATCTTCCACGACAGAAGTTTTCCCAGCATATCTCCCATCAACAAATATCTTAGCATAGGCAACCTCGGTAGACCGAGGCTGATATTTAGGCAGCGCAATCACCTGGCTAATTTGATATTTGGCAGGAGATAACCCGGCCTGGAAAAATATTATCAGCTCACCATCGGCTACAGTGGAGGCGTTTCGACCCCAACGAGCCAAGTCTTCGGGCCGGATATCCTCCCTCCAGCCCAACCTCTGAGACAGACGGACCAAATCCCTCTTCACCGGCTCAAAGCCAGGCATTAATTCAGCTACCCTCTTGTAATCAATATAGGCGTCATTATACTCCCTCCGAATTTCATAAATCAATCCGGAGATATATCTGGAAAATGGATTAAGGTTATATGAACCCCGTCCCTGCTGCTCATATTTAACGATCCGCTCATCTACCCGGCGGGCTTCCACCCGCGCCTCTTCCAACTCGCCTAGCAGCAGATAGTTTAAGGCCAGATAAGCGTTAATAATGACCTTTTCATATTCCTCCCCTTGATATTTAAGCACATAATCGGTGGCCAGGAGGCTAACGCCCTGGAGGCTGATACTAAAATAATCCAACCCATCGGCCAGTTTATCAGCCCGAAGCAGGTAACGGTTGCTTTCGGCATATTCCCCGGCTGCATGGAGCGCCATACCGGTATCCAGAAGATAAAGCAGTTTATCCGCAGCAGAGACTTCCGTCTCCGACTGGTAACGTTGCGCCGCTTTCAGGAAATCGCCCCGATTAAAACTTCTTCGGGCCGGCATAGAGTTGGCTAAATATCCGGCGCAGCCTGATAGAAGAAAAAACATGATAACGATAGTGATCGCTCTTATCGGCTTATGATATCGGCAGGCACAGCATTGGGGGATATGATACATGGATCTTTATCTGTGATCAGATAGGTGAACGGACATCTGACTGACAATGGCTGGTGGATGCCGGGGGGGTTGATCAGGAGATAATATTGGCAATACGACTCCAGCGGACGCGTCCCGGAATAGCCCCCAGATAATGGAATATATCCAATAGGAACGGGGTTCCCGGATCAACTTCATAGGGCTTTATCGACCAATAAACGGCAAAAGCCTCCCCCCGGATCATATCCTCCTTTAGCGGTCCCCAATAGCGGCTGTCCATGCTGCTGTCCCGATTATCTCCCATCACAAATACACAACCCAAGGGGACTCCCAAGGGTTTTATATTGTCCCGGGGAGAGATTATTCTCGACTCAGAATCTGTATGAATAATATAAGGCTCTTCCAGGGGTTGATCATTAATATATACCTGCTGGTTTTTTATCTCGATGACCTCCCCGGGCAGTCCTATGACCCGCTTTATAAAGTCGCGGTCGGGGTCTTTGGGGTATTTGAAAACTATAATATCCCCCCGTTCCGGTTCCTTAAAATAGTAAATAAACTTATTTACCAGGATATGATCCCCGATTTGTAATGTCTGGAGCATTGATCCGGAAGGGATTTTAAATGCCTGCACTACAAACGTGCGGATAATTAAGGCCAAAATCACCGCCGTAACAATCGCCTCCGCATACTCCATCCACAGAGGCTTTTCTTTGCCAAAATACTTCATTTTTAACTCTTTAAATTTACCCATTTTTCCAGTGCATATCCTTAATAGTTTAGGTGGAAGTAGTAGTAGTTCCGGGCAGTTTCCGATAGAGATTGGCCAACTCAACAGCAGACAGCGCCGCATCCCAACCGCGATTACCGGATTTGGTGCCCGCACGCTCTATCGCTTGCTCCACCGTATCGGTAGTCAACACTCCCATGACTACCGGCACCCCGGTCTGCAATGATATCTGAGCTATCCCACGAGTAACCTGACTGCATACATACTCAAAATGTGGGGTATCGCCCCTGATCACCGCACCCAAACAGATAACAGCCGAAAACCGGCCGCTGAGGGCCAGTTTCAGGGCCACGCCAGGCAACTCAAACGAACCGGGCGTCCGATAGAGTTCCAGGTCCTCATCTTCCGTCCCGTGCCGCCTTAAGGCATCCAACGCTCCTTCTCCAAGGCGGCTGGTAATAAAATCATTGAACCGAGAGATCACAATTGCAAATCTTAGACCTTTACCCGACAAATCGCCTTCTACTATACGCGGCATACCTATCACTCCTTGTGCTGGCAACATCATCAAACTTACTCAATCCTCATAAGGTTAAAGCAAGCTACTGTCGTGTCAACCCAAATATGTCGTAAATTCATTGGTTGTTTTATCCCCCTCATCCTAACCTTCTCCCCTAGGGGAGAAGGGACTATTCCTGCTTCCTCGCCCCTGGAGGGAGAGGATTGAGGTGAGGGGGAAATAAAATCCGTTAATTTACGGTTGACATGACACTATATGACCCTCTAAAGCTACACAGAATAAAAATATCGCGAAAGATCAGAGTAACCTCTTCCCTGACTTTAATACTTTGGATAGGAGAGGATTGCCGTCTTTTAGCATCTGGAGGAACTCGTCTTCGGTATACAACAGCGGTTCAATCGGCAGATCACCGGATAAATCCAGCGCCCGGCCTATACGTTCGCAGAACCTCTCTCGAAAATCACCCACAATAATCAAATCTATATCGCTTCCCTCGTGTAGCTCTCCCCTGGCTGCCGAACCATACAGATAAATCCTGCTGACCGGAAGCTTCCGCTTGAGGAGCTTGACAAAATCAGCTACAGCGAGATATATTTTCTCGCGATCTCCAATATCAAGGCGGCACAGCTTAGGCACAATTCCGCATCCCCTTTCTCATAGAATTCACAGGGCGCCAACATTCCCGCCAACCCATTAGGATATCTGGT
>QIEW01000032.1 GCA_003230535.1 bacterium | reverse complement strand
AGTTAAACTTTTCGGTAACAGTTTTTCGGGCGGACTTACCCAGATTTTGGGCCAGTCCGGGTTGACTGAGTACGGAACAGACCGCCTGAGCAATGGTCTCAGGTTGAATGTCTTCAATGATGAGGCCGTTTTCCCTATCTGTGATCACTTCAGGAATGACCCCTACATTAACTGCTGCCACGGGTTTTCCCAAAGCCATTACTTCTAATACCGCCCTGGCCGAATCCTCAGAACCGGGAGCCAGATACAGCGCCACATCCAACATGGCTATCTCGTATGGCCATTCATCATATTTAGAATCCACTATAAACAGCGCTTCCCGGTCTAATCCCAACTCCTGAACCTGCTGTCTAAGCTGTTTGTAGAACCAGCTGTCTGTTTCCCCCAGGAAAGCCAACTTAGCTTTGGGGATAACTTTTCTTATTTCCCGGAAAGCCGCCAGCGCCTGCCGATGCCCCCGGTCAGGATGAAGATGTGATACCAGACCGATAACTTTTGCCTCTGCTCCTATCCCAAAGCGTTGGCGCGTCACATTTCCATCCAAACCAGGATGATACTTCCCAGTGTTGACTGCTCCGTATATGGCAGCTATCTTCTCAGACACAAGCCCCAGGTTTGGAGCTATTTTATCACGACCCCTCTCCGACAATACAATTGTAAAATCAGTCAGTTTTCTAAACAAATTTTTTTGTAGCGGGTCATATCTCTGCCTGGCTGTATTATGTATAGTCCTCACTATCTTAATAGGTAAACTGCTGGTGGCGGCCGCGATTGCTCCCAGCCAGTGGTCATGGGAAAGATGGGTGTGGATTATGTCTGGCTTGTGCTTACGGATAAATTTTTGGAGGCGCTGAAAGTCTTGGAGGAAGGCTAGGGGCGCTTTTGGATTAAGACATAATTTGTTTTGGGGTTCCAGGCCCAAACTTCTGGCTATAAGAGCAGTAGAACCTCTTGCTTCAGGACAGCCCAAATAAACCTCGTGTCCCTGTTGCTTCAAACTGCCAACTAGAGTTAAGGTGGGCTCCGAGGCCCCTGTCAACCGATAGTTACTTAACAGGTGCAACACCTTAAGTTTGCGCATTATTTTATAATTTACCCTTGGAGGCCCAATAGAGAATAATACAGGGATTCTACTCTGTCTACCATGGTTTGGGCTGAAAACTCTTTTTCCACTAGCAACCTTCCAGCATGGCCCAACCTGCGGCCAAGATCCCGGTCGGAAAGAAGCTTTAGGATAGCGCCAGCCATGGCCATTGGATCTGCGGGAGGTACCAACAATCCGGTTTCCCCGTCTCTTACTGATTCCGGTATCCCGCCTACCGCTGTTCCCACTACCGGCCTAGCCATGGCCAGAGCCTCCAGAGTGGCAATCCCCAAACCCTCCTTAAGGGATGGATTTACAAAGACATCCAGGGCACACAATATGGCCGGAATATCTGATCGGGAACCGGCAAATATCAGTCGCGAACCTAAGCTCAGCTTGTGCGCCAATTCTTTTAATTCTTTAGGATAGCGGCCGCCTCCCGAACCCACTATCAGAAAATATATATCGGGGTCGGCCTGGAGTGCGAGCGCCGCCGCTTCCATGAAATAACGGTGGCCTTTATGAGGCGCAAGGTGAGCCACTGTTCCCACCAGGGGTTTATCTTGCGGTATTCCAAATTCACGGCGCACATGTATTCGGTCATGATTTTTGTGGGCGGAGGAGGGCCGACCATTCCCTGGGCAATAATGATTAACTTCAATTCCGGTATGGATGAGGTGCACTCGCTCAGGAGGAAGAAATCCGTCGACGGTGAGGCTATGGCGAATATATTCGGAGATAGCGATTACCTGGTCGGAAAGTCCTCTATAAAGCCAGCGGTTACCGGGGTGCCGCCGTACCGGAAATATATTGTGCCTGGTGCGCACCATAATGACTCCGGGGGTAAGTTGGGCGGCCAGCCCTCCCAACCAGGCATCCTTCGAGCCGTGGGTATGAAGAATTTGTATTTTCTCCTCCTGAATAAACTTCCGTAAGACCTGCACATCATGGATGTCCCGATTAAGAGACCACCTTTTGCCAAAACTTACCTGGTCGCAGACAGGGAGACCCACATCCCGTACCATCTTCGTAATTACCGCATTGGCCGGAGAAGCCAGGGCGACATAGTGCCCCCGCCGGCTTAAGTACTGCACCTTACGCCAAATCCTCTGGGATTCTCCGCCCCAGTGCTTAAGAAAATTTGTATGTAAAATACGAAGTTTCATCTATTTATCTTTGAGCTTGTATTCCAAGTCATAGAGGCCGGAGAGCCGGTATTTGAAACGGGACAATGACGTATCCGGGCCGACCAACACCCGCTTTAGCTGAAACAAATCCTCCGGTTGGTGTCGGTTGCCAATGTGCGTGGAACAGGCCCATTGATAACCAACCTCTTGGGTAATCTGTATCACTTCCCGGGTATAATCCCCATAAGGATAAGCTACAGATGAGACGGGCCGGCCCAGTTTGTCCTCCAGGAGTTTCTTGGAACTATCCAGCTCTTCTCTCGTCTTAGAAGGAGTTAGTCTGGAAAGCCAAGGATGATTAATAGTATGCGATTCCAAGTAATGCCCATATTTTTGCAATTCTGTCAGCTCTTCCCAACTCATCAACCGATGAGGTTCGGCTTCTTTGTCATTACACCATAGGCTTATTTGGCCTACCAAGCCGGCAACTATAAATACTACCGCTTTCAGCCCATTCTTATCTAAAACAGGAAAAGCGGAAGTATATACGGTATGGGAGCCGTCGTCAAAAGTTAAGACTATGGGACGTTTGGGCGGTTTCCGTTCTCCTCGTAATATGGGAGGAATTTGGGCCGGGCTTAGAGTGGTATAACCTTGGCGGTGGAGATAGGCCATCTGCTCGGCAAATGCCCTTGGGGATACATATATGCTCCGTAATCCCAGCGCTTCTTCTGGCGGGCCAATCCGGTGGTAAAGTACTATCGGAATATGAATCATTACAGTGAGGGGTAATGGAACCGAATGGAGAAAAATATTAAGAACTTATCCATAAATAATCATCCCCACTTTAGAAAAGGGGGACTTTAAAAGGTAACCTTATTTGCTAAGAAGGGATAACTTCAGGGTTTCCCTCCATGAGGTTTGGGGATCGAGTTGCAGACGCCAAAACAGCAAGATACAACTGCCTTGATAGCCCTTTTCATATCCTCCCTCTGCCTGGGATACAGTATAGA
Organism: bacterium; assembly: GCA_003230535.1. Classification (GTDB taxonomy): domain Bacteria; phylum SZUA-182; class SZUA-182; order SZUA-191; family SZUA-191; genus SZUA-191. The sequence goes on along the minus strand of QIEW01000032.1, from coordinate 2,215 downwards.
TAGGATAGCAGCCGATATCTACCTGCCGGCCGGCGGATATATTTAATTCCAACTGTACACCCTGGATTATCAGCCCTACCCCTTGTATTTCCTTCCAGTAGCAGGCCTCATGCAGTCCGCCTTGCCGATCTTGCGCTACAAAGTAAGTCCGCGAAGGGTCCTGATAGACGGGATTAATATTAAACTCCACGCCAAACAGCGCTTCCAGCGGTTCCTGCTCTAGGTTTCTTATCTCGTAGCGCACCTCTATTGTAGATGAACCGGCCTCCACTAATACGGTCTTTTGGAGCGCTATTTTTTGGGGGCCTGAATCTAAATTTAGAGCGCCGGTCCGGTTAAAGGTGAGCTTTAGTTTATCCTTTCGTTTCCTGGCTTGATAAGCATAGGTTTTGCCGGGGAAGTCGCCTACCTCCGGTAATGGGGAGGTGAAAATTCCCGCTTCCCGCCGGATCGGTCGTCGGGGAAAGGAAGTGTTCCAGCAGGGAGTGCCTGGGACAAGGGTCGTAATCCAACAGGCGCTCTAAGCCCTCCTCTTTTGTCTGCGAGATATGGTGAATAGTTTTTACCCCGCCGTTATCTTGAGGGGGCTGGCTGGCCAGCTCTTTTATCTTCTCATGGTAAGCTTCCCAACGGCGGGTAAAGGTATCCTGGAAGTTTATCGACTTTGGTTTATAATCCAACTCAAACAGGCTGGCGCCGGTCTCCGGGCTGAAGTAAAGGTTAAATTGATCAGTGTTAACCATGATAGTGTGGCTGCCGTTCCGGAGGAGGTCCTGGGTCTCAAGTTCCAGCCACCTGCCTTGCGGGTGCCGCAGGCGGTCGATTTCCGCTTCAGCGGCAATCAGTTGCGTATAGATAGCATTACGCAAGTGCGGGAGATACAGCCCTCCAAAGACACCGTGCCAATAGGCGCAGTTACATTGGCTCTGGTGCAGATGGTCTTTGGCTTTAGCCAATGCCTTTCTGGTTCTGGTCTTATCCTCATAATCCCTGATCTTTTGGCTCACATAGAGCATCTTTTTGTGCATCCGGTTGCTCTCGGGGTATTTGACGAAGAAGTTACGCCAAAACCCCCCTTTTAAGAAACGATATGCCTGGTCATGCTGAAGGCGATTCCGCGCCTCTTCATAATTTATTCGTGTTTTGGTCGGCAGTACCCATTCCATCATTTCAGTGTAAGAGGCGGTAGGTAAATAGATATTTCCAATAGGCGGCTGCTGTTCGATATATTCTCCATAGGGGAGCGTCCGGCACCAGGAAGAATGATCCTCCAGCAAGCTAAAGAACCGCTCCAACCACCCTTCCTCATATACTGAGTGGTGAGTGTAAGGCCAGCCGCCGAATTTTTCGCCGTCATCCCCCACCTGAGCCAGCGCCTCATCTCTAAGGCTTGCCACCCATCGAATATAATCGAAAGTCTCCTCCGGCGGGCGAAAAGGCATGGTATATCTTAGTTGCTGGCTTCCTGGAAAGACCGCTATCGTGAGACCCTCGTCTTCACATAGATAATAGCCCTGCATCTCCTCATCTTCCAGGCCTGTTTCCCGAAGATGCGAGTCGTCCAACAATACATATCGTAACCCGACCTGGGCAATAACTTTAGTCAGATGGGGTTCCCACACTCGCTCAGCTAACCATAAGCCTTTGGGGTGCACGCCAAATTGATCTTCTAAGAGATTGATCATGCGGCGCATCTGGTCGAGTTTGTCCCTCTCCGTGAGGGAGGGAAGGATCGGTTCATAAAGTCCCCCCGCCAGGATTTCTACCTGTCCTCGCTGTATCAGTTCCTTTAGTTGCTCAATGAACTCAGGATGATGCTTGCACAACCATAGCAGCAGCACACCCGAATAATGCATACTGATGCGGATCCCCGGGTGGTGAGAAAGCGCTTCTAAAAATGGCCGGTAGGCCAGCTGATAAATATGTTCAATTACATGATCGAAGTTACCGACCGGTTGATGATTATGAAAAGCCATACAAAAATTGACCATACTTCCTCCTCTTTCGAATTATTCATAAAAAAGCAACCTGGAAAACCGGGGGTTAATATAGCATAATCTCTGCCAAACAAGCAAATCCCAGACAACTTCCTAAGCTGCCCAGAGGGGGGAAACTTATTATAATAACCTGAGTTCGATATAAAATAATTAAGTAACCTATTGAATGAATTGTCACTATAAGCTAATTTTCCGATTCCCCCCTTTGGCAAAGGGGG
>QIEW01000042.1 GCA_003230535.1 bacterium | reverse complement strand
GTTAGCCGTACTATATGTTGGGGCAGTGGCCCCAACACTACCCGTATAGGGTAGGCCAGGGCCACCGCCCTGGCACTTTTGCAAGAGGCTCATAAGAGATGTTTTTACTGCCGCCGTAATACGTCGAATAAAAGTCAATACTTGCTTATTACATATTATGTAATAGTTACAATATTTGTAATAAGCAAGTATTGCACATTATTTCAATTAATTAACTATTATTGTTTAAAGAAATTTACAAATATTGAGTTTTCCGCTCCCCAATTTTAGCTCCTAAAAACTATTTTTCCTGCCGTAATCTGTCTCCCTATAAAGAGAAATAATGTTGACAACCTACTGTAATCCATAACATTATCTTTTGTCGCTCCATCTATTGTCCAACCTTTATTTTTAATTGGGCATTAAATTTGCTCTTCACTGGTTCATGTTTATCCAGCGCGCAGTAAGTCAGTCCCCAAGTGCATATAATCAAAGCAAGGTAATTGTACCAATATTTAAACTAATTTAGGGAGGATATCAGGAGCTATGAAAAAGGTTCAACTAAGGTGTCCGGCAGGGAATATAGAAGCTGTGGAGGGGGCCTTTAACAGCGGGGCGGATGCAGTCTATATCGGTTTCACCTCGCCTACCAACCTCCGCAATTTCAGCGGGCTGAATTTAAATTATGAGGATGCAAGACGGGCGGTCGAGCTAGCCCATGAGCGGGACAAGGAACTGTATGTGGTGATCAATTCGTATCCGCAGAAGGAAGAGATAAAGTCGGCTTTTAGCTCCATTGATCAGGCGGTGGATCTGGGGGTGGATGCGGTGATTGTCTCTGATATTGCCAATATGGAGTATATCAGCAAGACCCATCCTGATTTGCCGATCCATTGCAGCGTCCAGACCGGTTCCTCCAATGCGGAGGTAATAAACTTCTGGAAGGACAACTTCGATGTGGAATGTGTGGTGCTGCCCAGGGTATTAAATGTTGATGAGATTGAGCATATTGTGAAAAACACCACGGTGGAGATTGAGGTGTTCGCTCTCGGTTCGTTGTGTACCAGTTATCCCGGACGCTGTCATGTCTCCCAATACATTACAGGTGAATCCACCAATACCAAAGGGGTCTGCACTTCACCTAAGTTCCTAAAATTTAAGGAGAATGAGCAGGATGTTACTCTTCTACTGAATAATGTAGCTTTGAACAAAATTGAAGATTGCCAAAGCTGTGATTCTGTTTATCAATGTAAAGGTCGTGCAGGATCTGATGTTGTCAAACACCGCAAGGACGGTTGGGACAACAGCTTTATCGTAAATAAGCGGCATGTCTGCAAGGGCCAGTTTGTAAATGCCTCCCTGGGGACTAAAGGGTATGTAATGCACGATCACGTGATCCTAAATACTCTGGGGATTTTAAGTCGGCTGATTGAGATCGGGGTGCATGCTTTCAAGATTGAGGGCCGGCAGCGGCCGTCGGTCTATTCCCGGGAGTCCGCCAAGATCATGCGGGAGGCTATCGATCTATATTATTCCAATCCGGAAAAATATCAGTATAAACCGGAATGGGATGTTGCCGTAGCGGGTATGTTCCCGGAAATGAACTCATCGGTAGGCCCGTATTTGGGTAGATAGGAGGATAAGGAAGTGAACCGAGAGACAAAGCTTAAGATAACTATGGGGCCGGCTCCTTTTTGTTGGGGAAAGGAGCGGTTGATGGATTTCTATTGTAGTGAGATGCCCGGGATGGGGGTGGAAGAAGTCTATATCGGCAATACAATTTGCCAAAAACGTAATGTGCTCAGCCGGAATGATTTTCAGACCATCATCAATACGCTCCGGGGGAAGGGGATCAAGGTCTATTATTCTACTTTAGCCCTCTCTACTACTCCGGGGGAATTCGACTATGTAAAAGGTATCGCCCTTCTCTTCGACGGTATAGAGATCAATATGCTGGGTTATTTCAATTTGTTAAAGCTGGATGAGTTCAAAGACCTGGAGATCATTCTTGGTCCTTATCTAAATATCTATAATTGGAAGAGTTCGGCTTACCTGAAGAAATTTAACCCCAAAAGCCTGGTGGCGCCCTTTGAGATCCCTCAGGAAAGCATCGCCGATATTGCCGAGAAGGGAGAGCTTCCGGTGGAGGTAACCGCCTGGGGGAACCTGTGCACCGCACTTTCCTGGCGTTGTTATACTGCAAGAGCGGTAGGACGCACCAGAGAAGAGTGCTCCAGAATATGCTTTGAATACCCGGATGGAATGCTGCTTAAAACGGTGGAAGGTGAGGATCTCTTCAAAATCGATGGGTTGCAGGTAAAAAGCGCCAAGACGCATTGTCTGGTGGAATACCTTCCTCAATTGGAGGATGATGGTATTTCTTCAATCCGCATCTACCCTCAGATGGAAAATACCGCCGGGATAGTGTCGGCCTTCACGGCGGCGCTGGAAGGTCGGCAAGCCGCCACAACAAGCCTTGAGCAGCTTACGCCATATGCCCCATATGGGTTCTGCAACGGTTGGTTCAAGGAAAAAGCCGGATGGGAGTATGTTGCCGCCTGACACCTTAGATGATATAAGAAGCAGGATTGAAGATAACCGCAGGATCGGTTATCCACATGCCAAGTCCCTGCTGGATAATGCCGGGCTGAATAAGCTCCAGGTAATGGCCGACCTTGCCCGGAAGAAGCAGGTGGGGGAGAGGGTCAGCTTTATCAATAATTACCACCTCTATTATACAAATATCTGCATTTGGGGCTGCAAATTCTGTGCGTTCAGCCGTCGCCCGAGCGCGCCTGACGCCTACGCCAAGACGACGGACGATATTGCAGAAGAAATAAGTCAGGCGGGCTCCGATGTTTCGGAGGTAAGAGTTACGGGAGGGATCAATCCGAAACTGGATTTGAATTACTACAAGCGCCTTCTCTCCTGCATACGGGATAGATTGCCCAAGGTGCATATCGAAGCGTTTGCGCCCACGGAGGTCGCCTTTATGGCCTATAAATCGAACCTGTCGGTTTCGGAAGTATTGCTTGAGCTGAAAAATGCAGGTTTAGGTTCTTTGACCTCCGGCGGCGCAGAAATTTTCAATCCCGAATTGCGTAAAAAATTGTGTCCCCGCAAAACCTCCATTGCAGGGTGGATCAGCATCACCAAGACAGCCCACCGCATGGGTATTCCTTCTAACGCTTCAATTTTGTTTGGGCATCTGGAGACGCATGACGACTGGTTGGATCATCTATTCACCTTACGCCGGCTTCAGGATGAGACGGGCGGTTTCAACTCCTTTGTCCCTTTATGCTTCCTGCCTGCCAATACAGAAATGGATTACTGCCCGCAGGCTGATTTTTCGGAAGTCTTAAGGATGATCGCCATCTCCAGGGTAGTGCTGGATAATTTCAAGCACATAAAGTTCTTGTGGATTTACTACGGAAGCCGGCGGATCAAAGAGGTATTGAAATTTGGGGCCAATGATCTGGCCGGTACCGCCAATGAGAAATATAAGGGAGTGGCCAGATCCGCCCGCTCCGGATCACCGGCCTCTATCTCCAGGCAGGAACTGGTTAGCATAATCAAAGACTGTCGGCGGCTTCCGGTGGAGAGGGGGAAATTGTATGAGGAGAAGTATGTCTGCCATTAAGCCCATTGAGCATAAGATCAGGCTGCACCTTCCGGCCGGAAATTTGGAATGTCTGCGGACTGCGGCGGATGCCGGGGCTGATGCGGTATATTTTGGCTTTAGCACAGCCTCTAATCTGCGGAATTTTAAGGGAATAAATTTCTCCTATGAAGATGC
>QIEW01000411.1 GCA_003230535.1 bacterium | reverse complement strand
GATAAAATGCGGCGGCCTGTGCCCTTCAAAGACTACTCCCAAGGCGCTAAACCAGGCAGGAGAGTGGTGGAACGCAAAAAGATCGCCTGATTTGCTGCAATTATGCTATTTGAGGACTCAGCTTTATGGGTATCAACTGAGCCTTTTGCAATTTTAAAGAAGTTAGCCATACTATATGTTGGGGCAGTGGCCCCAACACTACCCGTATAGGGTAGGCCAGGGCCACCGCCCTGGCACTTTTTCAAGAGGCTCAACTTAACTGCTAAATGAAATGGGTTACGCCACCGTATTTGTGACAGGGTATTGAGAGAGGCCGTATCGCTATGAGGAGCGACGGCAATCTCTGCTTATAAAATAACCTGATATATTACTTATACCTTAGAGTGGCGATACAGTCGCCAGCCCTAATTTCTTAATATGTGTTTTAAAGACAGGAGGGCGGATGATAACAGAATTGACAGCGGAAATAATATTAGAACATGTAAGGGAGAATAAGAGGAAAATATTTATTGGGATCGAACCGTGTGCACCCCGCTGGTTTGTCTTGAGCGGTTTTAATGCTCGTCGTTTGGGTTTAACCATTATTAAGAGTATCCTTGAGCAAGGTGGATGGGAAGTGTTTAATCACTATGAAAACATAGGAGAGCCGTTTCTGGTTCTGGAGAACCCACTCTTGAGCGGTTCAAACACCGTCGTTGGTATTTCCACCATTACTTCTACTGCTCCCCGCGCCTACAAGCTGGCCAGAAAGGTTAAACAGATTAACCCCCGCCTTCTGGTGCTCTTGGGAGGTTTTCATCCCACGGCCTGCCCGGACGAGGCTCTTGACTATGCCAATTTTGTTATCCGCGGGGAGGGGGAGGAGACAATCAAGGAATTACTTTGTTCCCAACGTCCCGTAGAAGAAATAAAAGGGATTTCTTACTGGCAGGGGGGGGTAAAAAAACATAACCCTGAACGTCCTCTTTTGGCTTCGCTAAGTTACCCCAGACCCTTGCTAGATCATGCCTTATGCAATGGGCCTATAACCCCGGTATTATTTGGCCGTGGCTGCCCCTTTAGATGTAATTTCTGTGCTGTCAGCCAAGTGATGGGACCCAAAATGCGGGTGCGTCCAGCTCGGGAAGTAGTAGCGGAATTACGCCAATTGGCAAAACAGGGAGTGCGTAAGGTTTTTATTGTGGATGATAACTTATTTGGCGATTTAGAGAAGGCCGTAAAACTACTCCGCTTGATTGTCCAGGAAGGGATTAAGCTGCCTATCTATATCCAGATGCGAGCCGATATCAGGGTTTCCAGGAACCCCGAGATATTGAGCCTGATGAGGAAGGCTGGTATATTTTTAGTCTGCGTAGGAATAGAGTCCGTGGAAGATGCCAGCTTAAAGGAGATCTCTAAAGGCGTGAGCATGGAACATGTGATTGAGTTTGTGACTACCATGCGTCAGTGGCATTTTTCCATCTATGCCATGTTTATTTTTGGCAGCCTCCAAGATAGGGTGGACAGTACCCGTAAAATCGTAACTTTCATGCTCCGTTATCTACCGTCGGAATTCATGCAAATAATGTTTATGACCCCCATTCCTGGCACCAGATTCTACCGAGAGATCAAGGAGCAAATTTTTGACTTCGATTGGGCCAACTACGATGCAAACTGTGTAGTCTGGCAACATCCCCATATGCAGCCGAAAGAGCAATACCAGGCCATGATTTCGGCTTATAAAGCCTGGTATAGTCCCTGGAATATGGGGCGAATTCTGGTCCAAAAATTACTCAAAGGCCACTGGGAGACCATTCTCATGATACCGTATCTTACAAAGGGTATCTATCGCACCATCAAGGAATGGGGAAAAGCTGCTACTATGTCTGATGTCTCACCTTTTCCAGAAGAAGAATTGGGTAAAGGACATGATGGAGGAGTGGACATAGGACGTTTGAGGACTGATGCAAGAGAGATGGCATAGCATACCTCGAAGCTGCCGATACCGGGAAATTTTATTCCATAAAAATAATATGTCCAGCAAGCTATTGAGGTATCATTAGGCAAATACAAGGTGGATAAGGTGAAACAGAGACGGTGCAACATTTTTTTAGGGCTGCTGCTGGCGGCTATATTGACGCAAGGACTATGGGCGCGGGCTCAGGGAAGTTTTGGCAGCCGAAAAGATCATTTTACTTTTGCAGTAAAACTCTATAAAGATGAGCTGTATAAACTGGCGCTGGAGCAGCTCTTAACCTTTGTGCGGCAGTATCCTGAAAGTGAGGAGGCGCCTGAGGCGCTCTCTTATATTGCCGATTGTCAATATACACTGAAGGATTATAAAGCGGCGTCAGAAAGTTATTTTAAATTTCTTTCAGACAATCAGGAGCATCCCGAGCGGGAAAAGATTCTGTCGCGTCTGGCGGAGAGTTATTACCGGATAGGGGATGTAGCATCGGCCTATAAGACTTATCAGATATTATTTTCCGGTTACCCTAAGTCCACCCGGCGGGCACAAATAGAAGCACTCCTTCCTAAGCTGCATCTCCAAATGGCGGACGAGCATTATCAGAAGAAAGAATACCGGCAAGCGCTGGATAACTACAAGCAGCTTATCGAACAGCAGATACCTGATTTTCCATATCCCAAAGTCTATTACCGGATGGCCGAATGTCTGGTGCGCTTAGGTCGGATGGAAGGAGCCCTGCCTGTCTATGAAAAAATATTTGCAGAATATCCGAAAAGTTCGGAAGCGGAAGAAGCCGCCTACCAATTGGCGCTTAACTACTATAAGATGGAGGATTACCCCCGGACCGCTAAAATTCTTTCCCGGCTGCTCCTCGAACATCCACAGGGAAAACGGCGGGAAGACGTGGGTTATCTCCTCTCTTGGGCTTATTATCAGCAGGAGGAATACTATGATGCCCTGAAAACCTTCTCTGAGATTAAGCCTTCGCCTCCGGAGAATTTAGAACGGAGCCGGGATTTGCTGGGGGAGGCGTATGTAGCTTTCATGGAGCAAAAATACCCGGATGCCGTGTCCCTCCTGGAGCAGTTCCTTAATCTTTCGCCGTCCGAAGACTTAAGCATTTTTGCTTACCGATTGCTGGCGCAGGCTTACCTGCAAATCGACCAGGATGACAAAGCGCGGGGAATACTCCATACTATGCTGGAGAAAGCCCCCAGTAACCGCCTTAAGGCGGAAGTCTACTTCCAGATTGGCAACAACTATTTCCAGCGCCGGAGATTTGCGCCGGCGAAAGAGGCGTTTGCCAAAGTAATTGAAAATGATCCGTTAGGGCCGATGGCTGATCAAGCTCAGTTTATGATTGGAGAGAGCCGCTTCCAGCAGCGGGATTATGAACAAGCTACCGCCGCATACCACTTGGTGCTCAGTCGCTATCCCTTCAGTAAGCTGTTGGACAAAGCTTACTGGAAATTAGGGGAATGTGCTTTTAATTTAGGGGATTACCCTGGAGCGGTAAAATTTTACTCTCTTGTATTAGACAACTTTCCTCATAGTTCTCAGGTGGCCGGCTCAAAGTTCAACATTGGGCAAAGCTATTTCCATTTAGGTAACTACGATTATGCTATTTCCTCTTTTCGGGAATTCCTTGAGAATTATCCCGATAATCCTCTTTGTGTCGAGGTTCAATTCCGTTTAGGCGAACTTTACTTTCTCCTAGAGGATTATTCTGCCGGGATGGAGGCTTTTCAACGGGTGATAAATATTTACCTGGACGAAGAAAAAACCCCTCTGGCAAAACTCAGCATCGCTCAAGGGTATTACCATCTGGGGGACTACCCCAAAGCCCATAAATCCTTCCAGAAGGTGATCCGGGATTACCCGAAGAGCAAATTAGCTGAAGAGGCTGGTTTCTGGCGGAGTTATGTCTATTTGAAGGAGGGTAATATCGAAGCTTCATCCAAGATACTACAGCAATTTT
>QIEW01000196.1 GCA_003230535.1 bacterium | reverse complement strand
TTTTATCATTACACCTGAATCCTTTGCCTATGTTTCAGCCAATATCCCCATTGGCCATTGGAGTTATGATGTGATTGATAGACTGGCAGGCCGGGGGTTGATTGACAGCTCATTAGCCGGGACCAGGCCGTTTTCCAGGCTGGAGATGGCTAGGCTAAGCGGAGAAGCGCTAACTAATTATGAAAAAGGCAAAACAAAAAACAGGATAACTGCTCACCTGCTCTCTCGCCTCAAAAAGGAGTTCCCTGACGAGTTGGCTAAATTGAAATACATTGAGGGAAGCCGTGCCCGCAGCTTTTTTAAACCCGTGGAAAATCCTTATCTCAGGTTTGTCTATGGAGATAAGAAGCCTGATTTGGAAAACCTGCATGGAGATGTTTTTTCTGAGCAGGCTAATTACCTTAGGGTTTACTTCCCGGATGGTTATCTGGGATTACCTTGGCATCAATTTCCACCCGGAGATTAGATACCAAAGGGATATGACGGATGATGCTTACGATGAGGATATAAAGGTTATTGAGGGATACCTAAAGCTAAACATTGGCAGCCTGGAGCTTGAGTTGGGCCGAGACTCCCTCTGGTGGGGGCCGGGGCGTCATGGCTCGTGGTTGATGACTAACAATGCCGAACCCTTTGATATGATCAAGTTATCCAACCCCCGGCCTATCCTGCTGCCTTGGTTATTTGAGTATTTGGGACCCTTTAAATTTGTAACCTTTTTGACGGAATTAGAGGAAGACAGGGCAGTGCCCGAAGCTAAGCTTTTTGGCCTGAGGTTAAATTTTAAGCCTCATCCCATCCTGGAAATAGGGCTGTCGCGCACCATTATGCTGGGGGGGAAAGGAAGAGAGAACCTCAGTATCGGAGACTATTGGAAAGTCTTTTGGGCTGCTGAGGAGAATAGGCCGGGCAAGTTGGATAATAATCAACTGGGCGGTATAGATTTCTCTCTTAGAATTCCCCGTGTTGACAGGATATTACCTGTGGTAAGCGCCATAACCCTTTATGGCGATATCGCCGGTGAAGATGAAGCCGGAGGGCTTCCCAGCCGGACGGCATACTTAGGCGGCCTCTATTTGGGAAACCTTTTCCTCACCGGCAGAACCGACCTCCGCATTGAGTATGCCAACAATCATATCTCTGGGCATAATAATTTTTGGTATACCCACCATGTATATGAATCCGGCTATACCTATGAAGGCCGCATAATTGGCCACCATATGGGGAGTGATGCCGAGGATTTGTTTGTCAGGCTAACCCACTATCTGACTAAAGATCTGCTGCTGGGGTTGACGTTTGACAGAGCAAGGAAGGGGCTTTCCTCTGATGTTAAAGAAATCAAAAACTATGGGGAACTGGACCTGTCCTTTTCAGGATTTGATGATTTTGAATTAAAGGGGAGCTATCGCTATGAATATATTAAAAACTTTAATTTTAACCCGGGCGATACTGAAAAGAATTACATTATTGTAGTAGAGGCGGTGTATGATTTTTAACCCGACCTATTCACCTGAAAATACCTTATTTTCATTTACATTGGTGTTTACGCATAAACATAGCCCCTAACCCCTAGCTCCTAGCCCCTAATTCTTACTTCCTGAAGTTATTCCTTTGCGTACTCTAGTGTCCTTACGGTGGATAATTTGGGTTAGTTATTTTTTTATTGACAAAGCCGACACGTAATTTATATAATCAGCCTATTCATTGGAATTTTTGGCTTGGGCTTTAACTGAAAACGAGGAGGAGAAAAATCATGCAATCCAAAAGGTTTGTGGTTTTTAAGTCTCATTCCCGTTTAACCTTTGAAAGGAGGTTCTTAGTGAAAACCAGTGGAGCGAAGTTAATGTCGGCGTTTTTGGTGCTCATCATGATTGTGTGGTCAAACCAGGTATTTGCCTTTAGAGCTCCAGATGGTGATGCGGCAGCTACCGAGGGTAATATGAATCAGGATCAGTTGCGAAAGGGAAATAAAGAGGGAGTTCCCGTTCATTCCTGCCCTGAGTTGGAATCTGTTATCATTCGCAATCTGAATCAGGCAGTCAGCGGGGATGAAGTCCAAGCGGCAGTTGATAGTTTAAAAGATCTGGTGCAGGACAGCGGCTCCCAGTTTGTAGAGAAACGCATTCAGGGAGACAGCTTGGGTTTTAAGCATATTCGGCTAGCTCAAAAGTATGGTGGTCTGCCAGTTGTTGGCGGAGAGCTTATCGTCCACATCAATCAGCAGAATGTTATCTATCAGATTAACGGAAAGTATTTGCCAGATATCAATATTTCAGTGCAACCTTCTATAGATGCCTCTGATGCCTTGCAAATCGGCCTTGATGAGCATGAAGGTAAGGCGGGGATGCACGTCAGCCAAGAACCTTCTCTCGTAATCTATGGCTCGCATTTGGCGTATTACTATATTATTTCCCATGACGGTCCGGAAGCGGGGCAATGGTGGTACTATGTAGATGCGCATACCGGCAAACTATTGCAACGGTATAACAATATCCAACATGCGGCTCCCACTTCTGGAAACGGTTTTCATACAACGGTGGAAGGGGATCGCCTTGCTGGCGAGGATGGCTCTCACGTAACCATGACGGGCTGGAAAGAAACTGGCGGCAATTATTATCTGTATCATTTTACCAATCTGTGGGGAATTTATGACACAGACGTCTTTGACTGGGAGCAACAAGCCAGCAGCAATTGGGGTACGGCGGACACTGCGGCGATTTCTGCTGGTAAAAATTTCGAGGATACACAAAGTTGGGTTACAAACACATTGGGCAGGAACAGTTTTGATGATGCCGGGGCCTTTGCCCAAGCTAATGTACATGAGGGCATCAATTATGTAAACGCTTACTGGGACGGCACTGATTTTCACTTTGGGGATGGGGATGGTATTGACGCCAATGCCCTTACTGTCCTGGATATTGCCGCCCACGAATACGGCCATGCCGTCACTCAGTATACATCAAATCTGGTCTATGAATATGAGCCCGGCGCCCTCAATGAATCCTATTCGGATATCATGGGCGGCGGCGTGGAGTTTGCCGTTCAACCCGATGGGACGGGGAGTTACCCTAACAGAACCGCTGGCAACTCTGACTGGTTGATGGGCGAAGACTCCTGGTTGTCTGACGTGGCTTTAAGGGATTTGAGAGACCCCCAGCGATATGCGCAGCCGTCATATTACCATGGGACTTATTGGTACACTGGCTCTGGCGATAATGGCGGTGTTCACACCAATAGCGGGGTGCAGAACTTCGCTTACTATTTGCTGGCCGAAGGCGGCACGGGAACAAATGACGGCCATATATATAGCATCACGGGAATTGGTATAACGGCTGCCACTGAAGTGGGCATGCGGGCCAACATGGTATACTTGACTACCAATTCTCAATATGCTGATTCACGGGAGGCTTGGATCAGCGCCGCCGGTGACCTTGGTTATTCCACCTCCACAGTGGAGGATGTCTGGACGGCTGTCGGTGTTGGCCTTCCTGACACTGGTTGCTATGAATATGATGATACCGTAGTTTACTCCTGGGAGGAAATCAGTGGCACCGGTACCAACTTGGGCCAGAGCGATGACACCTACATTTACTCCGCTATTCCCTTTGATTTTACCTTCTATTGTCAGAATTATAGTCATGTAGCGGTAGGTTCCAATGGTACGGTATACTTTGTGGACGACTATTTGGGCAACGGCAATGTATGTATCCCTGGTTCTAATAGCAATGGGATAGACACCTTTATCGCCCCCTTCTGGGATGATTTGAACCCGGGCACAGGCGGTGCGGTCTATTGGCAGGTCAAGGGCACCACGCCTAACCGGCGCTTGATTATAGAGTGGTACAATGTGCCCCGTTTTTCTGCTATCGGGGATTCTACCTTTGAGGTTATCCTCTATGAGGGTACCAATAACATCCTATTGCAGTATGCGGATGTGGTCTTCGGCAACTCAAGTTATGACTATGGAGCCAACGCTACGGTAGGTGTACAGGGAAGCTCGTCTAACGGCAAGCAATACTCTTGCAATACGGCGGCTCTTAGCGATGGGCTGGCTATCCTGTTTACTCCGGGGTGTTGTGAGCCTTGTACTGGGCCGGAAGAGATCGTAATCGGCTTTGGCACATATCCTGCCGCGGGGGGCAAGATCAGGGCGCTGGATAATGCAACTAACGGCTATGCTCATC
>QIEW01000420.1 GCA_003230535.1 bacterium | reverse complement strand
AGGCGGCACAGCTTAGGCACAATTCCGCATCCCCTTTCTCATAGAATTCACAGGGCGCCAACATTCCCGCCAACCCATTAGGATATCTGGTAGCGATATAGAACATATCCAGTTTCCGCGCGTCATGGGCTACCCGGGAGAACTCCGCCTCCAACCTTGCGCACTCTCTAACCAATTCCTTAAGGGAGGGAGTGATTATGGATGTATATCCCCGGCTATAGAGATATGCTTTCAGGACTTTTTCCCCGCTTTGCTGAGCCTGAAAGCAGCTCCATTCATAATTTTATCGTATAGGAAATTCCATTTTCCCCTTCCCCTGGTGGGAGGGGATCAAGGGGAGGGGGAACCTCTTGTTGTTACCCATCCACCCCCACCTAACCTCCCCCATCAAGGGGGAGGGAACAAAAAGCCCGCACCGCCAGGTGCGCTAAGTTTCCATCCTCCAAACTATTTTTAGCGGCCACAAAATCCGCCTCAGCCTGCTTCAGCCATCTTCTGTATTCATCCGACATCCCAAGGTTTTCCTCTGAAAATGCGCTAATTAATGTCTACTTTTTCCGCCTTATGCTGAGGTTTGGTTCCCTCTATCTTCCTAATCGCCAGATCCACCGCCGCGCTAAAAGCCAACAACATCTCTCTTGCCGCTCCAGCTACATGCTTTTTTACGGGGTCCAATTCTTCCCATAATTGGCTGGAACACTCCTCTTTTGATGGGCGTCCTTCTTTTTTATCATCAGTCATATGTTTCACCTCCAAAGGTTACTTTAAGTTTTTTATTTTCCAATTTAGCCGCTTTTATTTTTAAATTTACCAGGTTCCCGGGCAAGGTGGTGTTACTGCTGAAATTTCCTATTTTTATAATAAGCTCATCGCCCTTAACCCACAGTCCCAGCTCCCCCTTCTGGGCAAAGGGGAGGTTCTGATAGAAATGGAAGTCGTCCCCTTCCTTTTCTATCGAGATCGGACGCTCGCGGTTAAAGACCTCCACCGGATCCTGAGTGTTATAAATATCCTCGGCCATTGTGGCCAGATTATCCATTCCCACTATCTCATCGGAAAACAGCCGCGTACAAAATATAGGCAGTGGCCGGAAGGCTGTCTTAGCATAATCCAGGTGTTTTTTCTGGACTTTTTTCCATTGCTCAAAAAAGGGATCGGAAACTTCATTAGGCAGTACCTTATTTACCACCACCGCATCTATGATCATTCCGAATAAAGACAGATAGGTATAGGCCCGCTGGGTCTCCTTGATTACCATTCGTTCAGGATTACATACCAGCCTCACCGTGCACTGGGCGGGATCTGCGAGGAGTTCCTGGAGCCCCCTAATCCTGCGATAGAGCTCCTCCACCGAGAAATAGACCTCGTCGGTGGGTAATACCACATCATCATACATCCGCTCCACCATAGGTTTGGCTATCTTGACAAGCTTCCGCTCAATATGGAAGAAATGATCCATATACCAGCGCATGATCTGAGGGAAAGCTAACATCCGCAATGTGCTTCCCGTAGGGGCGCAGTCAATAATCAACAGATCAAATTTCCCATCACTATAATATTCTTTGAGTTTTAACAAGGAAAACAGCTCTTCCATCCCCGGGAAAACAGCAAACTCTTCGGCCATCGCCTCCCCAAATCCCTTGCGCCGGAGAAAATCTACCATAAACCCTCTTATTTTCCCCCAGTTCACTTTAAGTTCCCATTGGACATTCACCTCCTGGGCGTAAAGGTTGGAACTGATCTGCTGCAATTCGTCCCCTATGGGCACATCCAGGGCATCCGCCAGGCTATGGGCGGCATCGGTGCTCATCACCAGCGTCCGGTAACCCAGATTTGCACATCTTACCGCCGTCGCCGCCGAAATACAAGTTTTTCCCGTTCCACCTTTACCCGTATATAATATAATTCTCATATAATCTCCATTTCTCTAATTTCCATAAAGAAACTATAAGAACTATCTTATTATAACTAAATTTTATGTTAAATTCAGCTTTTATTTGCAGCCGTTCACGAGGTATTTGAAAGAGCTTGATTGAGGAAAAGGTGGGCCCAAGCGGATTAATATTAACGGTAGTTCGGGTGAAATGAAATATTTATTTGACTTTTTTGACATATTTTGTATAATTTACTTAGTAATCCCATGACAGAAAAGCAGACGGGTGTATTATTATTTTAATCACAAAAAAATTTCTCATCCCGGCTTATTCGTAAATCCGCGGCAAGTATTAATGATGTTATTTGGATACAGCTAGTTACAAAATAACCGTCAAAAAACAAAAATTTCACACAAATCACCGGGAACTCCCGCTATGGAAGCGACCAACGGGAGCGCATTATAAGTCCCGAATTATTCGGGTCGTATGTGTAAACCTGAGTGTTTTAAAATATTAGTTACTTAGCGATCTTAATCTTATGTCATCTTTGGCGCGATTTACAGAAATTTTGTCCAACTTCCCCAAGAAGAGGATCTTGGTGTTGGGCGACTTAATGGCCGATGAATATCTCTATACCCAAACTTCGCGCGTCTCCAGGGAAGCGCCGGTCATGATCCTGCGGTTCTTGGACCGGGAGGTGTTACTGGGAGGGGGAGCCAATGCCACCCACAATATCCACACCTTAGGAGCGAAAGTCTATCCGGTGGGCATCGTCGGGGATGACCATATGGGGAAACGGCTGATCTCGATTTTTGCCGATAAAGGCATTTCTACCGCCGGGCTGGTGGTGCATACCGGTCATCCCACTACTACCAAGACCAGAATCATGGCCAGTCGCCATCATACTACTTCACAGCAGGTGGTGCGGGTCGATTACGAATACACAGGAAACAAGAAGAAGGATATCGAAGATGAACTTCTTGACCGCCTGGGGAAATTGCTCCCGGAAGTGGATGCCCTGCTGGTGTCGGATTATGGTTACGGCGTTTTATCAGACCGGGTGATCGGGCGGGTGAACGCTTTATCCGAAAGTGGCAAGCTGGTGGTGACGGTCGATTCACGATATGCGTTGCTGCGTTATCGTCATCCTACCATAATCTCGCCCAATGAGACGGAAGCGCAGGAACTCCTGGGTAAATGGGTGGAGGATAAGAGGAGCGTGCGTCTGGCCGCTTTCCAACTGCGGGAGAATACCCAGTCTAAAGCGGTGCTGATTACCAGGGGACGGCAGGGGATGGCTCTGCTGGACGCCTCTGATAAAATGCTTTACCTGCCGGTCTATGGTGGAGACGAGGTGGCTGATGTCACTGGAGCCGGAGATACTGTAATCAGCGTCTTGACTTTAGCCTTAACTTCCGGAGCCGGATTTGGTGAAGCGGCAAGGTTGGCTAACTGTGCCGGAGGAATAGTGGTCGCTAAAAGCGGGACCGCCACCACAAGCCAACAGGAACTCCTCGGGGCTTTGAAAAACTTATTACCATAGAGGTACTTGCAAAAGTCCGAAAATGTTATTCCCGAGTGTTTTTATCGGAAATGACAATCTAAGCTAGTTTTGCAAGAGGCTCCATAGTATTGTGTCAACCGTAAATTGACGGATTCTGTTTCCCCCTTTGTTAAAGGGGGATTAAGGGGGATTTAAAATAAGATTCAGGATCAGCTTATTATTTTATAAATCTCCCCTGGCCCCTCTTTTCCAAAGAGGGGAATTCCCATCGCGTTGCTAAACGGCTTGCATACGGTCATGGAGCAGCCCCGCCCGATAAGTAACTCACCTTACGCAAGGATTGACAATCTACCAAAACCATAAATTATTAACCGCGGAGGACACAGAGAGCGCGGAGGATAAACCAA
>QIEW01000354.1 GCA_003230535.1 bacterium | reverse complement strand
AGGATGAGGGGGATCTGACTACCCTGGCGGATTAAGTAGTCGTATGTAAATAACTCATCGGTTTCGATTTCCGATTCCGATCTTTCGGCTTGTCTCAAGCCGAAAGCGTTAAGGGCGGCGCACCCTGTTGATAATATCTGTCATGGGCGGTTATCTCCTTAAGATACCCTCTCCTAATGGCTGTCAGGTCTGAGGACCCGACAGCACAAGAAAGGGGGATTTTCCCATCTCCACAAATAGCTTTGTGGTATCTTACTGTTTCATGAGCCGATAAAATGGGATTTCTTATACTATTGAGGTGCTTGCAAAAGTCTCTAAAATGTCATTCCCGAGCGCTTTTATCGGGAATCCAGATTGTGTAAAATCAGCAGCTTATGGATTCCCGTTTTTACGGGAGGGGACAATCTAATACTAAGTTGCGGCTCAGATGGTTAACTCTCAAGCTTAACTGGTAAGTATCTAAGCCTAAAAACAAGGAATTAAAATAAATGAATAAGGCTAAGGTTTTAGTGATTGGATTGGACTGCGCTACTCCGCAGTTTTTATTTGATCAGTTCCTGCCGCAGCTACCCACAATCCGTGCGCTTAAGGAAAGCGGCCTCTGGGGAGAGCTCAAAAGTACTGTGCCGCCGATAACGGTGCCCGCCTGGACGAGCATGATGACCAGCCGCGATCCAGGGCAGCTAGGGGTCTATGGCTTCCGTAACCGAAAAGATTACAGTTATGATCGAATGTTTTTTGCCAACTCGAGGGTAATTACTGATGAACCTGTATGGGGCGTTTTAAGTCGGGAACGGCTAAAGTCGATTGTAATCGGCGTCCCGCAGACTTACCCCCCCAAACCCCTAAACGGGATATTGGTCAGCAGCTTCCTCACCCCGGACAAGAGCCTCAACTACACCTACCCGTCCTCCTTTAAATATGAGCTGGACCGCATAGCCGGCAACTATATCATTGACGTAGAAGGATTTAGAACTGACGATAAGGACAGGCTGCTTTCTTCTATTTATGAAATGACCGAAAAACGTTTCAAGGTAGTGAGACATTTGCTCAGGGAGGCCGACTGGGATTTCTTCATGTTTGTTGAGATGGGCATAGATCGAATACATCATGGGTTCTGGCGGTTCTGCGACCCAACTCATCGCCTTTATATACCGGGTAATCCCTATGAAAAAGCTATCCCGGATTACTATAAATATCTGGATCGCCAGATTGCCCAATTGCTGCCCTTATTACCTGAAGAAACCGCCATATTGGTAGTCTCCGATCATGGGGCCAAACCCATGCAGGGAGGGATCGCCATTAACGAGTGGCTCCAGAAGTGCGGCTATCTGAAATTGAAGGTCCGGCCCAAGACTCAGGCTAAGTTAACACCGGATATGATTGACTGGGGACATACCGCAGCCTGGGGAGAAGGGGGCTATTATTCACGGATTTTCATGAATGTCAAGGGGCGTGAACCTCAAGGAGTAGTCAGTCCGGGTGATTATGATAAAGTACGAACCGAACTCGTCCAGGCGTTAGAGTCAATTCCTGATGAGCACGGAAAATCTATCGGCTCCAGGGCATTTATACCGGAGGAAATTTACCGCCAGTGCCGCAATATCCCCCCGGATCTGGTTCTCTATCTTGGCGACCTTGATTGGCGATCCATTGGGAGCGTGGGCTATGACAGTATCTGGGTCTACGAAAACGATACCGGTCCGGATGATGCCAATCATGCCGAACATGGTATATTTATTATGTCCCGAATGAAACAAATCAAAGCCGGCGCTCATAATGGGGAAAAGCGTTTAGGTTTGAGCTTGTATGATATTGCACCCACAATCCTGGATCTATTCGGACTTCCAATTCCTGAAAAAATGATCGGGAAAGTAATCGCCTAATAAGTGAGTGTAAATAATTGATGGCCTCGTAAAAAGTTGTCATTCCCGCGAAAGCGGGAATCCATACCGATTTTAACTATCTGAAAATACTGGATTCCCGTTTGCGCGGGAATGACATGAACTGGAGACAGGCCGAAACCCAACAGGGCGCCGCTACCCTTAGCGCTTTCGGCTTGTCTCAAGCCGAAAAATTCCTATACGTTCAAGATAAAAACTATGAAACGCCAAGCTTATGGCTTCCGAGATATGGAATTCTTTAAGCTCAGAATCCTGGCTAGGCCAGCCTAAGCGGCAGCCGTTTTGTATTCCAATGACGGTGTAGGGTTTACTGGCTAATCTTCAATAAAAGGAGCGACGCTAAAATAGCGTTCTCCCGTATCGGGAAGGATAACCACAACTCGTTTTCCAGCGCCGATCTCACGGGCTATTTCCATGGCTACCCAGCAGGCTGCACCTGAGGAAATACCGACCAGCAAGCCCTCTTTTTTTGCTAATTGCTTGGCAATGGCAAAGGCATCCTCGTCGGTTACCTGACGCACCTCATCTACATAATCCATATTTAAAACGTCAGGGATAAAACCTGCGCCGATCCCTTGGATTTTGTGGGGACCAGGTTTCCCCCCAGCTATAACGGGAGAACTTTCAGGCTCTACAGCCACTATTTTGACATGGGGTAATTCGTTTTTAATAATCTCCCCTACCCCTGTAACGGTTCCCCCGGTACCTACACCAGAGACAAATATGTCCAGAACACCGCCGGTATCTTTGATAATTTCACGGGCAGTGGTCTGTCGATGGATTTCAGGATTGGCCGGATTTTTAAATTGCTGGGGCATGAAAGCATTAGGGGTTTCTTTTATGATTTCCTCAGCCTTACGCACAGCGCCTGTCATCCCTTCGGCGCCGGGCGTCAGAACAATATCGGCTCCATATTGTTTTAAGATATAGCGTCTTTCCAAACTCATGGTTTCCGGCATAGTAAGGATCAGCTTGTACCCCCTAACCGCCGCCACTATTGCCAAGCCTATTCCAGTGTTGCCGCTGGTAGGCTCCACCACCACATTGCCCGGTTTAAGAATACCTCTTTTTTCAGCATCGTCTATCATGGACCAACAGATACGATCCTTGACGCTTCCCCCGGGATTAAATGATTCGAGTTTCGCTACAATCTCCGCCATACCATCATCCATTAGGTGATTTAGTTTTACAAGCGGTGTTCCTCCAATCAGTTCCAATACATCTTGAGCAATTTTTTCACACATAATAAAACCCCCCTTTTTTGATATTGCGTTAGCTGCCAGCAAAAAAATACTTCTTTTAGAGAATTATTCGGGTCAAGTGAAGTAGATAAAACTCAGACAATATCTGGAATATGACTTAAGCCTATATTATATCTTGGCTTTGATTGTAGTATTTGTCAATACTAAATTAAATTCAAACACTAAACAGTATAAGGTGAGGAGGATAAAAGGTAGAAAACTGACGAAACAGAGGGAATCCCACTGGATGCTGCAATTTTTTCCATATATGGCGGACATTTTATTTTAGATCGCCCAGTTCATATTGGATAAGCGCCAGAGCCGCCAAAGCCGCCGTCTCTGTGCGCAGGATACGGGAGCCTAAACTTGCCGGAACAAAACCGGCTGCCTTGGCCTGGGTTACCTCAGCCCGATTAAACCCGCCTTCGGGGCCGACCATCAGCGCCGCCTGTTCGGGTAAGGCGCTTCTCCCAGAACAAGCAGCCAGGGTTAGTACTTCCTGCATACCTTGTACCTGCCCGGCCTCCCAGAGAATGATTTTCAATTATCTCACAGCGCCAAAATTCCTCCCAGCAGAAGAACTCGATTTGAGGCAGCCGGGCTCGGCCACATTGTTTGGCCGCTTGCTTAAGCAGCTTCCGCCAGCGAATAAGCCGATGTTCAAAGTCAGAGGTTATCACCCTCCTGGCTCTAGCCGTGCGCAGGATAACAATGTGGGACGCCCCCAGCTCGGCAGCCCCTTTTATGATTAACTCCAGTTTATCTGCTTTAATCAGGGCCTGGACAAGGGTAATCTTAAGAGGAGACTCCGTTTTATGCGAGCGCTGCTCCAGAAGCTTAGCCACCAAGCGCCCCCGTTCCACATTTTCAATCCTGGCTTTCCATAACCCCCCCATACCGTCGAATAATTCCAGTTCATCCCCTTTTCCAAGGCGTAACACCCGGAGGATGTGGCGGGCCTCCGCGCCATTAATTTCCGCGCGATCTTGACGGATCTGCTCAGGAGCTATATAGAACCTCGGCATACTGTCTACCAAATTTTTATCAGCTTTAAATTAGCCCGTTTTATTTATGAATGTTAAATAATAACTCAAGTTTCGGAGGGCAATATTGGGTAAAATATTAGCTTAATAAGTTGATAAATATAAGAAAATAATAGCAAAACGGCTCCAAATA
>QIEW01000387.1 GCA_003230535.1 bacterium | reverse complement strand
CACCAGACCCGGGGGCGGAATTGGGCGCCTAAGTCCTTACTGATCTTGCCGCAGTGCGCCAGGTTTACTCCGGGAAGCGTGACCGCGGTGACGGTCACCTCCGCTATATATTCCGCAGCCTGGCGGATAAAGTCCAGCACCGCTCCATATGTGCCGGAGCCAAACTGCGGGTTACATAACGTCAGGTACTTATCCTCATCTTCTGCATTGAGGCTCACCGATACCGCATCCACCCACGGGGCTATCTCGGGCAAAATTGGGCGGCCATAGATGAGGTTGGCCTGGCCGTTAGTATTGATCCTTATTTTCATCCCGAAGGCTTCTTTGAGGGCTTTGGCTGCCTCCGCCATAGTATCCAGCCGCAGGAAAGGCTCCCCATAGCCGCAGAAGACTACTTCCCGGTAGTAAGGCGACGACCCTTCCGGCGTATTCTGTGCCGCCGGTCTCCCGGCTTTGGCAAGCTCCCGTTCGACGGCGGCCAACACATCCGCCGCCGCAGGCTCCCTTTCCAGCTTCAGGTTATGTCCTTTCACATACCAGGATGACTGCCGGCCGCAAAATGAGCAATTATTGCTACAGCGGTTAGTGAGGTTAATATACAGGGATTGGCGGATGGGGTAGACAATTTTGGGAGAGGTATCCCCGGCGGGTATCCCAAACAATCTCCGGGCATTCAGGGAAGTAATCCGTCCGATATCTTCCGGAGTGAGTCCCCTGATGTGAGCCGCCTGTGCGGCGACATAGCTGACATATGCCGGTTCATTCCGCTTGCCACGGTAGGGAACAGGCGCCAGATAGGGGGCGTCGGTCTCCAGCAGGAGACGGTCCAGGGGAATTTGGGACACCAGTTTTACCAGTTCACCGGCCCCCTTGAAGGTAACTATTCCGGTTAACGAGATGTAGAGCCCTAACGCCAGACATTCTGAAAGGTAATCCTCATCACCGCCGAAGCAGTGCATAACGCCTCCCCGCCGGGGAGGATGACCCTTAAGTATTGCCAAGGTATCGGCCTGGGCCTCGCGCTGATGGATAACCACCGGCAGTCTCATGGTGTCAGCTACGTCAAGCTGCCTCAAAAAAGCCTGCTGCTGAGCATCACGGGGCGAGTGAAGATAATGGTAATCCAATCCAATTTCGCCTATCGCCACTACTTTGGGCTGCTTGGCTAATACTTCCAGCTCTTGATAAAATTCAGGGGTAGCGCTTTGGGCCTCATGGGGATGAAGACCCACGGCAGCATAGATTTGGGGGTATTTAGCCGCCAGCTTAACGCCTTGGGTGGAGCTTTTTAGGTCGGTGCCGATATTTATGATGCAGCCGACGCCGGTATCAGTTGCCCGCGCCAGCGCTGCGGGCAGATCCCCGGCATACCTCTCCCCCTCCAGATGTGCATGTGTATCTACTAACATAAGATTTTGGATATCAATACGGCTTAATTCCGTTTACTTTTCCGGCCGGGATAAATCACTTGGCCGGTTCTTATAACCTCGCCCAGGAAACTCCTGGGATCTGCGTTTTTATATTCTTCCGGGGTATAAGGTAAAGCTTCAATGCTAAAATCCACCTTGAGTTTTTTCAGCGCCAGATATTGCAGGTTATCCAGATATGGTCTGCGTTCAAAATCTTTGGAGAAAACAGCCAGATCAATATCGCTGTCCCTATCCTGGTTCCCGCTGGCATAAGAGCCGAACAATATTACCTGATCTATGCTAATCTCCTCGGATAAGCGCTTAATATATGCCTGGATGATCTTGTCTAACCTATCCGCTGCCTTAGCCATCTATACAACCTTCTGGTTTGTTTAAGATATTCCTCGGCCAATTCCCGGCTACAAAAACTCATCAATTTTTCTCGTTCCTCAGCATAACGTGACTGAATACAAAAAGGGGACAGTTTGGCGCAGAACTCCAAATGGTCGGCGCTCATCAGGTTTGCTACCCGGGCTAATTTTGCCAGACGGGGCAAGTCATGTATTCTGGGAGGTGTCTCATCGCTAATAGTAGTGATTATCGCTTTGAGGAGTTTCTCAATGGCCTGCTGGCACATAAAGGTAACATACAAGTACCTCCCAGCCTTAAGCATCGCCTCGGCTGTTTCCATGTCGTATTGGGAATGCTCAATCCAATATAAGGTTATTTTATCCACTGGGCGTTATCCAAAATAGATAGTTGTTGGGTTTCGTTCCTCAACTCAACCTACATTACTCTAGCTAACATAGCTCCTTGTATACCTGGGAACGATGTTTTACAGCATATATTTTCATAACCCTCACCTTATAATCCACCCGATAGAGAATGCGATAATCTCCAACCCGATATTTACACAATCCTTTGAGCTCTGGTGGAAGGCCCGATAATGGCTGCTGACCTAAAATCTCTGGATTTCTACACAACCATTTTATCTTCGCCAGCAGCCTATCTTTTAAGGCCCTGTCCAAAGAGTCTAAGTGCTTCTGAGCGGTAGGGAGCAAAATGATTTTATAGTCTTCTTTCATAATCTGCCAGGCTTATCCCTTCACCTTTCCCGTCTTCCTCCCGGGCTTTTTTCAACTCGCCAATAAAATCCTCCCTCAAGGCTAGCCCCTCTTCCTCCTCATCAGACAAAATTATTACTCGTACCAGTTCCCCAGGGGTTAGCTTCGCATCTTCAGGTACAGAAAGATGGCCGTCTTGTAAGACTCTGGCATAATATTCCATTGTTTTCATGACATGCTTCCTTATTTTATGCGCATAAAACTAAAAGAAAGAACAAGGTTATTTTATCCACTGGGCGTTATCCAAAATAGGGGGCAACTTATTGGCAGGCTTGACAAATCAAGCCCCTACATTATTTACCCCCGGCCTGGAG
This sequence comes from bacterium, assembly GCA_003230535.1. GTDB lineage: Bacteria > SZUA-182 > SZUA-182 > SZUA-191 > SZUA-191 > SZUA-191. The sequence goes on along the minus strand of QIEW01000387.1, from coordinate 946 downwards.
CTTGGTCTGGATATCGGCCAGCGAGGCTTTAACCGTCTGGGTATTAGGATGTTCCTCACCCAACTTAGCCCGGAAAATAGTCAGGGCAGCCTCCAGATATTCCTTAGCCTTACGATGCTCCCCTAGGCTATCCCAGGCCCCACCGATGTTGTTTAGGTCAGTGGCTACATCAGGATGCTGCTCACCGTAAACCTTCTTGTCTATCGCCAGGGCCTGCGTATAATAGCCCAGCGCCTTGTGATACTTCCCTCGGCTATCCCAGGCCCCACCGATGTTGTTTAGGCTGGTGGCTACATTAGGGTGTTCATTCCCATGAGCTTTCTTGTCTATCGCCAATGCCTGCTCATAATAGTCCAGGGCTTGTTTATATTTCCCTTGCTCCATCAACTTCACGCCCATTTCGTTCAGGGCAGTAGCGTACAACTGCTCAGATAACGCCGGGGTACTGGCTACCAATATAAGACCTACCGCCATAATGGCTGCCACTCCACAGCTAAGCTTTTTCCTCATGGCTTTTCCCCTTTCTCCTAGCGATATACATCTCGTCTATGGCCAATATGAAGTACTGTCACCAGGTGTTGTTTATCATCTATGCGGTTGCCCAATTTCCGAAACAGCTTGCTCAAAAGGTATCGCGGCATCCTGGGAGGCTTTAGCGGCATCATATGCCCGAATGGATTCCAGCTCCTCCAGCTCTTCCAACACCTTACGATAATCGGCCAGCTCCAGGAGCGCCCCTACCCGTTCTCCCTTCCCATCCACTACATACTTTTCCTTAATAGAAAGCATAGTCTCTATCCCTCCTTTAGTGCAACCGTTTGGCTTTTGTGTGCTGTCAGGTCCTCAGACCTGACAGCTAGTGCTAAATTGCAAAAGTCCATAACCACATTTATAATACTTATATTTCGCAATATCAATTAGTTATGAAGATAAATAACATAGCGAA
>QIEW01000215.1 GCA_003230535.1 bacterium | reverse complement strand
ACTCGGAAAACATTATCCGAAGCCACTGAATTGATCCCCATTCAAGCTGAATACCGTCCTCTAAAGAGCCTTGATGCGCATACGTCAGGGGTATATCTCAACGTCCTGCAGGACTGCTGGACCCAAGAATATATAGACCAGTCTCTTGAGTTGGAAATGTACACTTTTCCCGCTGATCTTCCCGTACGATTTGTCTGGAAGCACAAGATATTTGAAGGCTGTGAGAGCTATATAGCTACCATTGTTGGAAGGCGATGTGAGACTGGGAAGCCGAAGGTAACACCACTTGCCTGGGTAATCAGGGATATCAAATTTGGTGTTATTGCCCCCGGTCAGGAATATCTGTTTTCTGTTGCTGCTACCATTAAACCTGGGGAGTGGGACTGGTTCGTCCTCACGGAATGTAACGATACGAATGGCACAATACCTTTTGCTCCAGATAAAGATATCGACGATGTCATCGGGGCTAATCTTGGAACCCCACCTTGGGGCCCGCGGATTTATGGTCCGGAGCCCTTGGAATTTCTAGATCCGGATCCAGGCGGAATACCTCCCGGCAGACGACCCGGCGAAGAGGGCGCGACACGCTGCTGGTGTTTTAAAGTTGGAGTACCGGCGCCAAATAATTTCTAGCTGACCAGTGGTATGTAAGGAAGCCCTTAGATCATCTGGGGGCTTCCTTTTTTAGAGGCGCTTAAGGTTGATGCAATCGTAAAAAGTCCCGGGTGTCATTGCGAGGCGGGTTTATCGCCGAAGCAACCCCATTGATTTGTAATGAAATTTGAGATTGCTTCGCTTCGCTCGCAATGACAAAAATCGGCGCTTTTTGACTTTTTACGAAACCATCAAGGTTGCTTACAGGGCTAATACCAAGTTGCCATCAAAGATATAAATATCATATAGATGTTTCGGCCTGTCTCAGGCCGAAACCCAACAGGGCGCCGGTGCCCTTAGCGCTTTCGGCTTGAGGACAAGCCGAAAGATCGGACTATCTGAAAATACTGGATTCCCCGTTTGCTTAGCGCGGGAGTGACAAGTATGAAGCAGAGTCCTAAGCCAAGCTCTGGAGCAGTTTTTCGCGGCAATCAAATATTTCAAAGGACTCAATTTTACCTTCCAACTGAGTAATAATCTTTTCAATATGAGATTCCTGGAAAATTAATTTGATCCGCTGGCGATATTTTTCTAATCTTTTTAGAAGATCACGCATGGCTAAGAAGTCAATATTGGTTATCTCTCTAAAATCAAGCACCAGAGATCCGGAACTTCTTTCCATGAAATGAATCAACATCTTACTTATCTTCTCCGCCGTAAGCTTATCCAAATTACCTTTGCAAATCACTAATTTTGCCTGTATCTTTTCTATTTCGTCTACCGTAATCTTGAGAATATTGTTCTTTACTCCGTCCAATTTCTTGCCGGCTAGCTCCGCCGAAATTAGCTCGTCCGGTGACATGCGATAGCAATATCTCCCCAGTTTAGGTTGAGGAATTTTAGCCGGAACGAATTTTTCCTTTATGTCTTGTAAGGCCAGCTTGGCTGAGACATACCTGGATGACCAGATAGTTTTGGAGGAAAGGCCGAATTCCGAGATAAAGGCAGCCTGCATCGCCTTAATTTTACGTCTTATTTCATCATTTGGGGCGTATTTGATAGCCGCTGGGAAGAGGGCCAAAGAAAACTGGCAGGATTTGTGATGGCCTTCGGCTCTCTTTCTTAAGATGGGCGAGTCAGCATCCTTAAGCGTCTTATACCCCTTATAATTGGCTTCTAACGCTCGCATAATTGAGGGGCCTAGTTTATGAAAACCTTTCCTATATCCTTCCCGTTGAATTTCTTCCATCCGCTGAGGGCTGATATGGGGGTGGTTCATGGTAAAATGGAAGCCGTCAAAATCCTTCCAGGGTAAATTCAATATCCGCCCCTCTTGGGAGGCCTTTTTAAACAGAGGCGTTCCGGGAAGCGGAGTATAGAGCATAAACTGGTTGAAGGTAGAGTTAAGCGAAAGCAGATAATCGATATCCTGTTGGATACTTTCCTCCGTATGAAAATCATAGCCCAGCACCATCGAGGAGATCGTCATAATACCATGTTCTTGCAAGGAGCTGATCATTTGTTTAAGGTCGATTCCCTTCAGTTTCTTATAATACTGATGAGGAGATTCTATCCCTACCCAAACGCATTCCAGTCCCATAGCCGCCAACTCTTTGACATCATATTGCATAATAGATGCGGCCGCGCCAAAGCAAGCGAACATTACCGGTTCATCGAGTTTCTTTTTGGTATAGTAAGCCAACTCGTCCACCCGTTTTTTATCGGCCAAAAAATCCTCTTCGATAATCAGATAATCTCTGGTTTTGGTACGTTTTTTCAACGGCAACTCTTGCGCCTGATCAATCATAACATCGTAGATTTCCTTGCCGGTTCTTAAGATAGGAAGATGTTTGCAGTTAAAATAATAGGAGGTCAGACAAAACTCGCAGGCTCGAGGACAACCCAGACCGGCGGCAATCAGTCCGGCCTTTCCCATATGAATTCCCATGAGCTTGAGCGCCGGATTGTACACACGCGGGTGCTTCAATGGCCGGTCTATGGGTTCCCCCAATAACTTCCTCATGAACTGCACCCCTTCTCCCCGGCAGACATGGTCTGCTATCGTATCCGCCTCCGGCACAGCAGTACCGTAGCCGCCAATTACTGTCTTGGAGGAAGGGGATACCTCCTTGGTCACCTCGCACATCTTCCTGGTTTTGCCAAAGGTGGTCGGTGAAAAGTTAATCCCTACATAATCATAGCCTTTTTTTAATTCCTGTTTAAATTCATCCAGGCTTGGATTTTCTAAAATTACGGTGGGGGTCTGTAAATTACCGGCAATAAAATGCAGTCCCAAATTAGGATTGGCTCCTCTGAGGCTGAAGATGCCCTGGGCGCTGGTAAGGTTGGTGTGATGAAATTCAGCTAATGTGGTTGCATTTCCATATTGGTCATCAACACCAAATGGCCTGAAAATAGTTGTTAATAATAACTTCTTCACTATCTCTCCCTCATGACTCGAGTGTTTAATAAAAGGCTAAGCCCAATAAAAACGTTATTATATCAAAAATAAATTATTTTTGCCGAAAAAACATAATGGATTGTTACCAGACCGAGATGACGAATAAATCAATAAATTAGCGCACCTCCGGCGCGGACTTTTATACAAGGTTGGGTTGAGCTTGCGAAACCCAACAATTCAGGTGGTGTCAGATTCTCAAATCTGACACTTCCTATCTGGCTGTCAGGTCTGAGGACCCGACAGCACAAGAAGCTCTATCCACTTGTTTTAATTGGTCACGAAATGGAAATTCCTATACGTTACATTTAATTTTACGATAAAAGTATAGCTGAAAAAGGAATTACGAGCAACAATAATATTTAACATTTGAGGGCTACTTGGTATGAATAGACCCTGGCTAATAGCTATTAGTCAGGCAAAAAAGGGGAGGGTATTAAAAATATTTTACTTTATAATAACCTATTATAACCTATCATAACAATTAGTTATTGTTATGAATCCATGACATAAAGAACACCATTGATTTATATAAGGCTGAATTAATCATTTTTCTCTTGACATGTATCTTACTGTACACTATTATAGTGAAACACAGTCTGAGGGGGGCTTAAATCAGATGAACTAGCCAAACAGGAGGTGGGTCTAATGGAGAATTTGATTTATAAGGTTTTAGTTTCAAAGAACATGACTCAGGCAGAATTGGCGCGTCGCGTGGGAGTAAAACGGGAGTATATGAACCGGATCAT
>QIEW01000369.1 GCA_003230535.1 bacterium | reverse complement strand
TTACCAACTTCCAAACGGTGGACCAAATAGGCAGGGAGCAAAATGTTTATCTGGAAGTCATTGCCGATGGTCACCATCTTCATCCCGCTACACTGAAGCTGTTGTTTAAGCTGAAAGGGGATGAGCTGGTATTAGTTACTGATGCGTCGCCTCTCTCCGGCCTTTCCCCCGGCGAATACGAGACTCGGCAAGGCAGGCTCCGGGTTACCGAAGATAAAGTAACCACCCCGGGGGGCCGGTTGGCCGGCTCAGGGATTAGTCTCCTACAAGCTGTGTTCAACATGCAGGAATATGCAGGCTGTAGCTTTACGGCAGCGTTGGGAATGGCCACCGTAAATCCGGCGCGGGTATTGGGGTTAGACTGCCGCAGAGGACGTCTGGCTGTCGGATATAGGGCTGATATGGTGGTGTTGGCTTCCCACCTCCAGGTGAACCTAGTCATGATGGGAGGTGAGATATGCTATCGGGCCGGTTAAAACCAGGCTCAAAACGAACCCGTGGGTCACGAACCTCACAGGCCATAGCCCTCAACGGGTCTGCTTTTGTATTTATAACTTTAGGGATTTGGCTCTTCCTCCAATTTCCTGTCTTATCAGCTGGAGGCGCAGAGCCAAAGGCCGCCGATCAAAGGCTGATTGACGCAGGCGAAGCCCCCGTCTCTTTAGCCCTTGCCCCGCGACCTTCCAAGGAAGATCTCCAGTCGCAGCTAAAGGTTATTTCTCCAGGAGAGACCTTCGCTCTAGCCTACCGTTTTCAAAAAGATAAGGATTATCAGCATGCTAAAACCTTATTCACTACTCTATTGGGGAAATATCCCGTACTAGAAGACTATGTGCTCCATTTTCTGGCCCAAGCTGAGGTGGCCCGGGAAAAATATGGGGCGGCTATATCACATTGGCAGAAATTGTTGAAATTCTACCCTCAGAGCCGGTTTGCTGTCGAAGCACAGTTAGAGATGGCGAATATATATGAAAAACAAGGGAAATTTGAGCCGGCGCTGGACATTTACGGGCAACTTTACCCCTATAAGCTTTCCAAGGAACAGCAATTGTCGGCGCTCGGTCATAAAGCCCGTTGCGAGGAAGGGATGGAAGCTTTCTCTCAAGCAATGGAAACTTACCGGAAGCTCATAGTGAGACATCCTAACTCTCCCGAAGCTTTACAGGGATTGGTCCGCAGCCGGATACTTACCCGAAAACTGGGACTGCCGCCGATTAAACTCACCGAAAAAGAGGCTTGGGAGCAAATAAGAAAGCTTATAGCTGTCCATGAATATGAAACCGCCAGGATGAAATTAGGGAAATTCAGGGAACGTTTCCCCGGTAGTTCTAAAATAATCCCAAGCTACTTAAAACAAGCCTGGTGCGCCCGGAGGTCTGGCCGCACCCATAGCGCCGTCGTCTACTACCGGAAGCTAATAGCCTCATATCCAACCTCAAATGAAGCGGTTGAAGCCCGCTATTGCCTGGCCCGGATATTATGGAACCGAAACCGTGACGAACATGCGATTGAGCTTCTAAATCAAATTATCCAAGGTGACGCTTCCCGCAGATGGAAGGCCAAGTCCCTATATATTTTGGCCCGCATCCATGAGGAAGCGGAAAATTGGACTGACGCAATAGCGGCTTATCATGAGTTAACCCGAAATTATTCTCACAGGAAACTTTTAGGACAGAGCTGGTGGCGGTTGGGTTGGATTAGGTATATCCAAGGGGATTATAAACAGGCGGAAAAAGCTTTCGACTGGGCGGCGGATACGGCCCCTGGCGCCACTCTTTGCGCTTCGTCCCTCTACTGGCAGGCCAGAGCCGAGGAAGGGCTCGGTAAATCAGATTCAAATATATCAGGGGGACGAACTCCAGAGCTGGAGGCTATTACCGGAACCCTCCTGCTCCGGTTCCCTTACAGCTATTATACGCAACTGGTTAAAGCGCGCTGGGGTGGTTCCGCTACCCCCGGGATAGCGCCTTTGGCTGGCACAACCGTTGAGACGGCAACCCTTCGGACATCCAAACCTGACAGACTTCCCGTTTCGCTAAAAGCCGATCCTTTCAAGATTATCCTCCAGCTGGCTCCAGAGTCAAAGTTTCATTTGGAAAAGACCCGGGAGTTAGCCGCTTTAAAGCTTTTAGAAGAGGCAAAATGCGAACTGGATTTATTGACGCCTCCTGGAAACTTACACCTGCGGCGCATGGAGTTCTACTATCATCTGAGCCAGCTTTACCAGTCGGTGGGGGGGCATGAGAAGTCCTTGCGGCTTGCCCGGCAACTATTAGGCGTGGCCGGCAGCCAGAGATACGAGGTTCCCGATGAGCTGCTCCAGCTTTGTTATCCCCTTAATTATTGGGGTAAGATCAAAGATTATGCCACCAGAAACAAGCTTGACCCTTATCTGGTATTGGCGGTAATCCGGCAGGAGAGCGTATTTGACCCGAAGGCTCTTTCTCCGGCGAATGCCCGAGGGTTGATGCAAATCATTCCCCCGACCGCCGTCAAAATAGGCGGCCATTTGGGGCTCACAAACCTCAAGCCGGAACAGCTCTATGACCCTGAGATTAACCTGGCCCTGGGAACGCACTATCTGGCCCAACTCTTAGAAGAGTTCCAAGGAGATGTGGTTTTATCCCTGGCGGCCTATAATGCGGGCGAGAAGGCAGCCAATATCTGGAAGAAAAAACTGGCGGGTAAACCCAGGGAAATATTCATTGAGGAACTGCCTTACCCTGAAACTAAAGAGTATATAAAACATGTGTTGGGAAATTACAGAAACTATGTGGGCCTCTATCGCGGATGGAGGTAAGCCGGCCTACTTCCTGGATACAGTCACCGCTTTTGGTTCAGGCGCTTTTTTGTTAACGTTATACTGCTGCATAATGGAGAGGAGGTTGTTTACCAGGAAATAAAGCACCAGTCCGGTGGGCATATTCCAGCAAATGACCGTAAAAAACAGAGGCATAAATATCCCCATCATCTTAGCTTGACTGGGATCTCCGGCGGGCATCATCTTTTGCTGGAGCCACATGGTAGCCCCCATGATAAGTACTATCAGGCGTAGCTCCAGCCAGCCGGGAACAGCATACCCGAATAAATTGGCGGGGGTCTGCCATAGTCCCAGCCAACCGGTTTCGGCGGTGGAGAGATCGGTAACCCAGAGGAAGAAGGGAGCATGGCGCAGCTCAATGGAGATTAAAAACACTTTATATAAGGCAAAAAAGACCGGTATCTGGAGCACCATGGGGAGGCAGCCCATCATGGGATTGACATTATGCTTCCGATAGAGTTCCATAATCTCTTTATTTAGCTGCTGGGGATCCTTTTTATATTTTTCCCGAAGAGAGGTCATTTTGGGCTGTATCTTTTGCATCTCCTGCATGGACTTGAAACTGACCTTGGTGAGCGGATGAAGCAGAAGCTTAACCAGCAGGGTGAGGAGTATAATAGCTACCCCGTAATTACGGCAATATCGGTAGAGGAAGCGTAAAACCCCCACCAATGGTTTTGCTACAAACGTAAACCAGCCGTAATCTATCATTTTTTCCAGCCCGACGCCCAAAGCCGCTAATTTTTTTTGCTCCTGAGGGCCTAAGTATAAGCCGAAAGCATGCCTGACTTTAGCTCCAACCGCCAACTCTACCGGCGGGGAGGCTAAACTTAAGCTTAAGGCTTTCAGGGAAAGTGTCTTCTCTTGTGTTTGGGAAGTAACCGCCCTCGGGATAAAAGCAGCGGCAAAATAGTTGTCTTGAAGCGCCGCCCAAGAGATATTCCCTTGCTGGATTAACGGCGCTGACGGTTTTGGGGGATCCTCCTGTTCCAGTTCGTTGTCCATAAGCCAACTAACGGATAGTTTATCATAGGTGTTTCTCTTATCGTGATGATGAGAACCGTAGATTAAATTCAGTTGATAATCAAATGTTCTGGCGCTGTGGAACAGGTTTTCCAACTCCAACTCCAAATCAAGATTATAATTTTGGGCATGGAATGTAAGAGCCTTAGTAACCTTCAAGCCTGAGGGATCAATATAAGAGAGCCGGAGTGTGGCCTCCGGTACGGTGTCGGACAAAATTAGTTCCGATCGGTCCGCTTCATAAAGGCTGGTGTTTGCATGTTTGGTAAGCTCCTTATCGGCAAACTCAAGCTCCAGGATGGATTTTCCTAAAGCAATAGAGCCTTGAGGTACCAGTTCAAGCAGTCTGCCATGGTTGTCGTTATAGTTTGCCAGCCGCCAGCTTTTTATTTTTCCGCCTTTATTAGTGATTACTGCCCGATAAAGCGGGGTTTTGACCACTATCTC
>QIEW01000160.1 GCA_003230535.1 bacterium | reverse complement strand
CGGGTTTAGATACCTGCTTGGGGCGCAGGCTTGTAACAGGAGGATGAAAAAAAAGATAGACAGGAAAAATTTTCGATCCAGTAGTTTTTCCATAGGGCTTACCTCAAAGTAAAGGCTGATACCGAACCGCTTTCAAACAATAAACTATAAATTACCCCTTACACCTCTTGTTTTACCAGTACCTTGCGCGGTTTGCCGCCCAGGGACGGCCCGACCACCCCGTCTCTCTCCATTACCTCTCCATTACCTCCACCATCCGCGCCGCCCGATTGTAACCTACCCGAAAGTAACGCTGGAGCATGGAAATAGAAATTTCCCCCCGCTGGACGGCAAACTCTACCGCCTGGTCGTAAATCTCATCATAGTCATCTTGTGAACCGGCAGCTGTCGGCGCTTCCGTACTGGCCTCTAACAGGCTGGTATCATACTGAGGCTGACCTTGGCGGCGCATGAACTTTACCACGCGGCTGATCTCCTTTTCGGTAACCAGAGCCCCGTGAAGTCGCAGCATCTCAGAGCTGCCTGGCGGTACAAACAACATATCACCCAGCCCCAAAAGCTTTTCCGCTCCCATCGTATCTAATATGGTGCGGGAGTCGGTCCTGGAGGAAACCTTAAATGAGATGCGGCAAGGGAAGTTGGCCTTGATAATGCCGGTGATTACATCCACCGACGGTCTTTGGGTGGCGATAATCATATGGATACCCACCGCCCGGGACATCTGAGCCAGCCTTGTAATTAAGGTTTCCACCTCCTTGGCGGTAGTCATGATAAGGTCGGCAAACTCATCGATAATCATTACGATATAGGGAAGAGGCTCTGCCTCCTTGTCCTTTTTGATATATTCGTTATACTGGTCAATATTGCGTACGCCTTTATCAGCCAGCAGCCGGTAGCGTTCTTCCATTTGTTCGATAGCCCAATAGAGGACGCCGGCGGCTTTTTTCACATCCGTCACTACCGGTACCAGAAGATGCGGGATATCGTCGTAGACACCTAATTCCAGCATCTTAGGGTCCAGCATTACCAGCCGTACTCTAGCAGGACTGGCGTTGTAGAGAATACTGCAAATAATAGTATTCAGGGTAACGCTCTTACCGGATCCGGTAGCTCCGGCTACCAGTAGATGCGGCATCCTGGTTAAGTCGGTAACATAAGGATTTCCGGCTGTATCCTTTCCTAAAGCCAAGGCCAGCTTCCCTCCCTTTCGGCGAAAATTATCCGAAGACAACACCTCTACCAGAGAGATTATCTCCCTCTGCTTATTAGGGACCTCGATCCCTACCACCGATTTACCGGGAATAGGAGCTATTACGCGGACTGAGGCCGCTTTCATCGCCACCGCCAAGTCATCTGCCAGGTTAATCACCTTGTTGATCTTTATTCCCGGCGCCGGTTCAAACTCATAGCGGGTGATGACCGGACCCGGATGAACTTCTACTATGTGGCCATGTACATTAAAGTCCCGAAGCTTAGTTTCCAAAATTAAAGAGTTATCGACCAATTCCTGCTGAATTATTTTACTGTCCAGATGCTTGGGGGGATCTAACAGTGAAAGCGGCGGATATTGGTAATCCCCGGCTACAGCAGGAGAAGCAGTGGCAGGTCTTTCATCTTCCAGGGAGGTTTTGCATACCTTATGAGTATTAATTACCGGTATAGTTTGTTCCTTGATTTCACCGGTTGAAATTTCAGGAGTAATGTGGCTTTGTGGTTTGGATTTTTCCGCCCGAGGCGCGGGAGTGGAACGGGCAAAGATCGCCTTTAGTTTTTCAGCCACCCCTGTCAGTGAAAATCCAGTTGTAAGAATAATTGATATGATTAGGAGGGTCGCTAGGACAATAGAAGTGCCGACAGAGTTAAGATAAGGCAACAGGAAAGGTTTTATTAATTCATCCCCTAACCGACCTCCCGAAAGAGTCGGGGAAGAAAAAAATACAGAGATGAGCCCACATACGGAAAGTAACAAAGAAATACTTCCCAGCATGAAGGCAGTATTGGAAATAGTTTTAGACCGCCGGAAACAGCCGATACTAAGCTTTAAGGTTAATAAAGGAAAGAGATAAGCGCCGCTGCCAAAATAGTCAAATAACCACTTAGCTACTTCGGTTCCTATAAGCCCAATGTAATTCTTGGATGAATCTGCTGAGATAAGACTGAGAAATAACAAAGGGGTAAGAGCGATAAATAATACCCCTGCCACCTCGCTTCTTAACCGAACGGACTTCTTCGGCATTTTTATCTCCTAATCCCCCCCAAAACATTTTATCCTGATTGAGACTGGGATACTCGTTTTTGGTAATCCTCAATAGCCGCCCTAAGGGCTTCCTCAGCCAGGACTGAGCAATGCATCTTCACCGGCGGCAAGCCCTCCAACGCTTCAGCTACCATCTTGTTGGATACTTTAAGGGCATCCTCAATGGTCTTGCCCTTGACCAATTCGGTTACCATAGAGGAGGTGGCAATGGCCGCGCCACAGCCGAAGGTCTGAAATTTCACATCCTCAATCCGGCCATTTTCCACTTTTATATACAGTTTCATCACATCCCCACAGGTCGGATTACCTACTTCTCCTACTCCACTGGGGTCGGGAATTTCCCCTACATTTCGGGGATTCCTAAAATGTTCCATTACTTTTTCGCTATACATGTTAGTATACATGTTAGATTCTTACCTCCCGTATAGTCTCTTCAGGCATCGGGCTGGCTACGACCGTGTAATCATATGCGGCGGTACGCTTCCTATAGGCCACTTTAGCCCAGGATGTCCGGGCGTCGCTGTATCTTACCACCAAACGGGCTGCCTTCCCTACGTTTTCCGGCGTCTGTTCTCCTCTAAGCAATGTTATTGGTCCGGGGAAGTCCGTCACTCGCAAGCACAAGTCATCCTCCCTTGCCATGCGTAGTAACCGCTGATTTTCCTGGTCGTCGCGGCCAATAATTACTTTAGTTTCCGGGGAGAGGCGGAAATGTCGTCCTACTTTGAGGATTTCCACATCTCTGACCGTCACGTTGTCAGTATGCTGGAATAAGTCTTTTATCCTTTTTGCAAATTGAGGGTCGGTAAGCAGACAACCACCCGCCGGGCAGACATAGTCCTCAACCCCCAATTTTTCCGCCAGGGCTATCTGGGGTTTCCGCGAACGCCCCCTGATATCCAAAAGCTGCTCTCGCTCTACCGGTCCGTCGTCCTGCTCTGCTTCTGTCGGCTTTAAAAGTTTAGCCGATAGCGGCCGCAGGATCTTCCCCTCCAGCCCGGCCTCCTTCTCAATCAACTTCAACGCCTGTTTGTGCTGAGACATCGGTCGCTGGCCTAACACTTCTCCTGTTACAATAAACTCCGCCCCTACTTCTTCCATGTAAGCTTTGGCTTTCTTTAGCATGAAAATCCGGCAGTCCAAGCAAGGGTTCATGTGGCTGCCGTAGCCGAAGCGAGGCTTCCGGATCAGTTCCAGATATTCATTGCCGATGTTGAATACACGCAGAGGGATCCCGAATTTTTCCGCTACATGCTGGGATTCGCATCTCCCCTTACGATTGCAGGTACAAAAAGGGGTTATGAAATTTAAAGCCACCAGTTTTATGCCCTGGTCCACCATAAGTTTTAACGCCAGGGAACTATCCAGTCCGCCGGAAAATAATAATAATGCTTGTGTCATTGTTTCCCCCCCTTGTAATATAATGATACGGCAGTAGCCGTTAGAATCTAAACTGGAGTAAACTTACAGAATAAGTTTGTTCCGGAGTCTCTCCGGGACTTTGTTCTACTTTAGTTGTTATTTCCGGCAGGGAAACTTTCATCTTATCCTGCTGAAATTCAAGGAGCGCCCGGGAACCAGAGAAAAGGTCCTTGCCCTCGGTAGCTACCCCGTATACCAGTCCTCCCACGGCGCCAATCGCTACTCCAGCCCCTATGTTAGCGCCCCAGTCGGGGTCGCTTTGCGGAGCTGAGATCGCCCCATACAACGTATCCAGCAGGACATTCCTTAAATTTTGCTTATCATCGCGCCAAGAATCTTCAGCCTGAGCAATTTTCACCCCACTACCAATCAAAAGGATTGATACAAAAACTAAACTGAGCCATTTCCACATCCTGCTCTCCTTATATCAAGTTGTTATCAAATGTGTAAGTATAGTATTAGCGCACTTCCGCGCCGGCCGGTTCAGGGGAGACCGGTTTCCAGAGATATTGCAGCGTATGCTGTGCTTCCAGCAAAACTTTAACCCCTGATCCGGTGAGGTTGTAATAGCGGCGTCTGGCGCCATTGCGCTCCTTGGTGGCCTCGCCCCATCGGGATTCTATCAACCCCTTCTTCTCCAGCCGATGTAATGTAGGGTAGAGCGATCCTACGGAAATCTTTTTCTTACCCTGGGTGCGTTGGGCTACCAGATCAATAATCTGAAGCCCATAAGCTTCACCGGACA
>QIEW01000155.1 GCA_003230535.1 bacterium | reverse complement strand
GAAGCAATCCCATTGATTTGTAATGAAATTTGAGATTGCTTCGCTCGCAATGACAAAAATCGGCGCTTTTTGACTTTTTACGAAACCATCAGTATTTACTTATCAATAAAATACAGGTATACTAAATCGTGAAAGTTATATTTCTACAACTTATCGACATTGACCCGAACAATTCGGGACTTATAACATGCTCGGAGTTGGTCGCTTCCATAACGGGAGTTTCCGGTAATTTGCATGAGCCATTTTGTTTTTCGAGCGTTATTTTATAACTAGCTGTATTTAAATAACATCATTAATGTTTACCGTGGATTTATGAATAATCCGACATTGAAGCCGGAGCTCATTCTTAGCGCAAGGAATTTATGGACATAAATAATTATCTTAGACAGAAGAAGGAACTGGTAGACGATTTTTTAGAGCGCTATTTACCTTCTCCCAATGAGCATCCACCAATTATCCACGAAGCGATGCGCTATAGCATAACGGCCGGCGGTAAGCGGTTACGGTCTATCTTGTGCCTGGCGGCTTATGAAGCGAGCGGAGGGAAAGACAGCGCTATACTGACATTGGCGGCATCCCTGGAGCTGGTACATACTTATTCTCTGATACATGATGATCTGCCGGCTATGGATAATGATGAGCTTCGCCGGGGTAAACCCACCAACCACAAAGTGTATGGCGAGGCGATAGCTATTTTAACCGGAGATGCTTTACTCACCCTGGCTTTTGAATGGCTGAGCAATCCGCAGTTCACCAGATCTTTGGAGTATCAAGTAACCGTGAGGATAATTTATGAGTTAGCCCAAGCCGCCGGATCCTCCGGTATGATAGGGGGACAGGTGGCGGACCTGAAATCTCAGGGGGAAAAAATCAACCCGAGAGAGTTAGAATACATTCATGCTAATAAGACCGGGCGGCTGATTCGGGCATCAGTACGAGTTGGAGCGCTGGCGGCCCGCTCTTCGGCAATGTCATTAGCCGCCCTTACCAGCTATGGGGAAAAGGTTGGCTTGGCTTTTCAGATTATGGATGATGTTCTTAACGTGGAGGGGGAGAAAGATTTTTTAGGCAAGAGCACCGGTTCGGACGCCGCGGCCAAAAAAGCTACCTACCCCAAAATGCTGGGCTTAGAGGAATCAAGACGCCAAGCCCGGGAGCTAATAAAACAGGCTGTCGGCGCCTTGGGGACATTTGGATCTAAAGCAAGTAGACTTCAAGAGCTAGCTAAATATGTAATCTCCCGCCGCCGTTAAAAAATGGCGAGTTATAAGCTGATTAATAAGCCGTGTTGTCTTCCAACTCACCCTTCAACAACTTACTGACTTAAAACATTTTAAAGTACCGTTTGTGGTTTTTTTTTGTGCAGTCAGGTCCTCAGACCTGACTGGCGGTTTTAGGAAGGAGGTGTCAGATTTGAGAATCTGACACCACAGAAAAAACATTACTTTTCATCCTAAAACGGTATATTGGATATTTCCAAGTCCCTTAGAAGTCGTATGTAAATAACTCATCGATTTCCGATCTTTCGGCTGGTTCTCAAGCCGAAAACGCTAAGGGTAGCGGCGCCCTATTGGGTTTCGGCCTGAGACAGGCCGAAACATCTATAAAACATCTATAAAAGTGATGAGTTAATTATTTACACTCACGAGGTGCTTGCAAAAGTCTCCAAAATGTCATTACCGAGTGTTTTTATCGGGAATGACAATCTAAGCTGGTTTTGCAAGAGGCTCTCACTTATGGCAATTTCTATATTAGATAAAATAAACAGTCCCAAAGATTTAAAGCGTCTTTCTCACTCAGAGCTACACCGGTTAGCCCGGGAGATCCGCCGCCTTATCATTGATGTGGTCTCCCAAAACGGCGGTCATCTGGCCTCCAACTTAGGTATGGTCGAGGTTACTTTAGCTCTCCACCGCGTATTCGACGCTCCGAAAGACAAAATCGTTTGGGATGTAGGCCATCAGGCTTATACGCATAAACTCCTCACCGGCCGCCGGGATCGTTTCCACACCCTGCGCCAGTGGCAGGGTATATCCGGCTTCCCTAAGCGGGAAGAGAGCCCCTACGACACCTTTAACACCGGTCATGCCAGCACGGCCGTATCCGCCGCCCTTGGTCTGGCGGAAGGTGCGCGCTACAAGGGGGAGCGAAATTTCACTATCGCTGTAGTAGGCGATGGAGCCCTGACCGGCGGTATGGCTTTTGAGGGGTTAAACCAGGCGGGCACACTAAAGGGTGAGCTGATCGTAGTGCTAAATGATAATGAGATGTCCATCTCCCAGAGCGTGGGAGCGCTGTCGAGTTATCTAAGCCGCATTCAGACCGGGCAAGTTTATCATACCTTTAAGAAACAGGCGGAATACGCCTTAAAGCACATCCCCGCCGTTGGGGAGCGGATGGTGGATGTGGCTTTCCGGGTGAAAGAGGCTATGAAATCTTTAGCCCGGCATCTGACTATTTTTGATGAGTTAGGCTTTGAGTATGTGGGGCCGGTGGATGGGCATGATCTGGAAAAGTTGCTGGAAGTTTTTGAAGCGGCAAAGTCCCTGGAAGGACCCATATTAATACATGTGCATACCAAAAAAGGAAAGGGTTACCTTCCGGCTGAGAGCCAATCGCATCTGTTTCATAGCGCCAAGCCGTTTGATAAGGAAACGGGAAAGTTTAAACCCGGCAAAGGAGTGCTTCCCTATACGCATTTCTTTGTGGAGACCCTCATCAGGTTAGCCCAGCAGGATGATAAGATTATCGCTATTACCGCCGCCATGCCCGGAGGTACCGGGCTGGACAGGTTCGGCAACATTTTCCCTGACCGGTACTATGACGTCGGGATTGCCGAGCAGCATGCCGTAACATTTGCCGCCGGACTGGCGCAGGAAGGGCTCAAGCCGGTGGTCGCTATTTACTCTACTTTCCTCCAGCGCGCCTTTGACCAGGTGTTTCATGATGTTTGTCTGCAAAACCTACCGGTGGTCTTTGCCCTGGATCGGGCGGGAATAGTTCCCGGCGACGGGCCAACCCATAACGGCGTGTTTGATTTGAGCTACCTGCGGCATCTGCCTGGAATGGCGCTCATGGCTCCTAAAGATGAAAATGAACTCCAGCATATGCTTTATACGGCCTTAGCCGCTCCCGGCTCCCCCAAATTGGGGCCGGTTGCCATCCGTTATCCCAAGTCCGCCGGAGTAGGCGTCCCCCTGGACAAAGATTTCAAACGCCTGCCAATAGGCAAAGCTGAAATACTGGAGGAAGGAGAGGATATCTTAATATTAGCTATCGGGAGCATGGTCTATCCGGCGCTTCAAGCCGCCGGACTCTTGCGGCAAGAGGGAATTGGAGCAACAGTAGTCAATGCCCGGTTTGTCAAACCGCTGGATCGGGAACTGATTGGAAGACTGTCTAAGAAAACAGGTTATGTGCTGACGGTGGAAGATAATACGGTGGTTGGCGGTTTTGGGAGCGCGGTCCTGGAGCTTTTGGCCCAGGAGAACCTATTCAGCGCTAAGGTGAAATGCTTAGGTGTGCCGGATAGGTTGTTAGAACATGGGCCGCGGGAGTTGCTCTGTCACCAGTGCGGTTTGGATGCGGAAGGGATCGCTGCCGGCGCCCGGGAGCTATTGAAAACCAAGCCATCGCCCCGCCGCAAGAAACAATAACTCCGATTTATTCCAACGCTTACAGAAGATACTGATATTTCAGATAAACTGAAACAAACCTCTCCCTGGAATTACCGTAAAGAATTATAATAATTGCAAAAGTCATTTTAAAGAAGTTAGCCGTACTATATGTTGGGGCAGTGGCCCCAACACTACCCATATAGGGTAGGCCAGGGCCACCGCCCTGGCACTTTTGCAAGAGGCTCATAATTTCTCAATAGCTATTGGCCTATTCGGAGAGATGTCCGAGCGGTCGAAGGAGCACGACTGGAAATCGTGTAGGCGGTTAAAAGCTGCCTCGTGGGTTCGAATCCCACTCTCTCCGCCATATATATTTCTGTCAATAAGGAAGCGAGGCAAGGATTTGCGTAAGCTACAAATTGGAGTGATAGGCGCCGCTTCCTGCTCCCCTGGCGAATTGAACCTGGCCGAGGATGTCGGACGGGAGATTGCCCGGCGGGGGGCAGTGTTGGTCTGTGGCGGGTTGGGGGGAGTGATGAAGGCTGCCGCCCATGGAGCAAAGGAGGCCGGCGGACTTACGGTAGGCATTATCCCCGGGGATAACCCGAACCTAGCTAATCCTTACATCGACATAGTCATCACCACTGATTTAGGTCACGCCAGAAACGTACTGGTGGTGCACTCCTCACAGGCTGTAATCGCCGTGTCGGGCAGTCACGGCACCCTCTCTGAAATCGCCGTCGCCTTAAAGCTGGGTAAACCGGTAATATCACTCCGGAGTTGGAAAGTAGACCCCCAGATCATAGAAGCGGAAGACCCCGTCTGGGCAGTACAACGCGCCTGCGAGCTAGCCCTATATCCGCCCCCCACTGACATCCCCTTCATAAAAACTGAACGTTAGTTGATATCTCTCCCTAAGAAAAGGGAGCGGCTCCCGCCTTTTTATTAGTCGGTTGTTTTATGCCAGGCGCTTTTCTCCGCTACTGACTTTCCTGCTAATACCGATCTGCCTCCAGATTTGGCTATTCCCCTCTTTGGACAAGAGGGGCCAGGGGAAAATTTGTAAAATAATAAGCCGACCCTGAAGCTTCTGTTTGATCTTTAGACTTGTCTCAACGGAAGTTTGATTTGGTGGGACAGTAACTCCCTGTAAAATAAGGGGTTAATTTTTTCAAGTCCGGTTTTTTGCCTGCAAAGTCCTAATCGCTTCCTTTCTTTGGTTTTGATTTGGGCATTCAGCGCCTTCAGAATCT
>QIEW01000022.1 GCA_003230535.1 bacterium | reverse complement strand
CCCATACCAATTACCGCCACGGTATCACCCAGTTGCGGCCGCAGCCTCCGCACCCCTTGGAGAGCAATAGCGCCTAAAGCCACAAAGGAGCCTTCTTCAAGGCTTACTTCCTTGGGGAGAGGGATCACCAAATTCCTTGAAGCCTGGACTAAGCCGGCATGGGGCGCATCAACATAAGCCACTCTCTGTCCCGGCTCTATTCCCCGGACTTCAGTCCCTACCTCCACCACTATCCCCGCTCCCGAATAACCTAAACTTAAAGGTGAACCGGGAAAAGGATTAGGCGGATTAGGAGGAGGGAACAGCGCTTTCCAGACCTCGCTCAAAAGCTCGCCCCTCCTTAACCTATGCAGCGCTTTGCCCAGGAGACCTCCCTCATATAATATCTTCTGGAGCGGGCTTCGGCGCACTATGGTCAGCGTCGACGTCTCTGTGCCCGAGCTTATAAGCGAATAGGCAGACCGCACTACTACCCCTACCTGATTACAGGCAGGGTCCGGCAATTCTTTCAGACTAATTCTCCCTTGGCCTTCTATGACTAATTGCTGCATAAGTAAAATTTGGTATAAAGTGAGCCTTTTGCAAAAGTCATTTTAAAGAAGTTAGCCATACTATATGTTGGGCAGTGGCCCCAACACTACCCGTATAGGGTAGGCCAGGGCCACCGCCCTGGCACTTTTGCAAGAGGCTCAAGTGAGTGTAAATAATTAACTCATCACTTTTATAGATGTTTCGACCTGTTCCCAGGCCGAAACCCAACAGGGCGCCGCTGCCCTTAGCGCTTTCGGCTTGAGAACCAGCCGAAAGATCGAATTCAGGTGGTGTCAGATTCAGGAAATCTGACACCCTCCCCTAATGGCTGTCAGGTCTGAGGACCTGACAGCACAAGAAATCTTATCTTACTATTTTATTAGGCGAAAAAATGGAAATTCCTATACGTTCTAGTTACAAAACAACGGTCAAAAAACAAAATTTTTATACAAATCACCGAAAACTCCCGTTATGGAAGCGACCAACTCCGAGCGTGTTTATGATCCCGAATTATTCGGGTCCCGTAAATCTGTTACCTATTTTCTTTGTTTGATTTTTAAATCTTTCGCTTTTTGTTTTAACACTCTTCCATCAGGAAATTCAACTACTACCGTCTCGTTTAACACTTCGTGTGCCCTAACTTTCCCTTCCTCTCCATTTAAGATAACCCTCTCCCCTATTCTGGGCAAGCCCTTACGTATTTTCTCATAAGTAGAACACTCATATTCCAAACAGCACATCAACCGTCCGCATAAGCCGGAAATCTTGGCCGGATCCAGGGGAAGATTCTGGATTTTAGCCATTCGAATAGAGATCGGAGCAAAATCTCCTAAAAACGAGGCGCAGCACAACATTCTGCCACAGAGACCAAGACCGCCAATAAGTCTGGCTTCATCCCGTACTCCAATCTGTTTCATTTCAATTCTTATTCTAAGTTCGTAGGCCAGGTCCCGCACCAGATTTCGGAAATCCACTCTCCCATCTGCCGTAAAATAGAAGGTAGCCCGGCTCTGGTCAAACAGGTATTCTACCTTGACTAGTTTCATGGGAAGTACATGCTCTTCGATTTTTGTCTCGCAAATCTGATATGCCGTCTGTTCTAACTCTTTGTTTTTCTGATACTGCTCCAGATCGTCTATGGTAGCTTTACGGATAATCCGACATTCTTCAGTATCAACGGGATGCTTTTTTATCACCTCTATATTCTTGGTTACCTTACCTAATAGCTGTCCCTTTTCGATCTGTATAATACAATCATCTCCCTTTTGAAATTCGGCTCCTTCCTCTTCCGGCATAAAACAGTGATGAAATCTGCATATTCCCGCACATTTTACAGTAATAAGTATATCCATAACATATTATCCTCATGTGGAGGCTTGTTAATTGAGGTCCGGAAGGCAATCCTTGATTAACTCCCAAATCATCCGGCTGACAATCCGGGGAGAGTAAGCGGCGGGAACCCGGCGAATCCGCTCTGGGTAAAGGGCTGCCAACTCCAAATACCCTTGCCGAACGCGGGCATGAAAGCTCACATCCTGTTGCTCAATTCGGTCGGCTGGAGATAAGCCCCGGCGTTTTTTAGCCCTCTCGAGCCCTAACCGAGGATCCAAATCTAATAGAATGGTAATTTGGGGCAGTAGTACAACGTCACTAACCCCAGCAACAGCCAATCTATTCATCAGCTCGATAAGCCCGGGGTCAAACCCCCTCCCGTAACCTTGGTATGCTACTGTGGCGTCGAGATAGCGGTCTGAAATTATTATCTGATTTTTCACTAAAGCCGGCCTTAGCGCTTCGGCCACATGCTGAGCTCGATCCGCTAAAAACAAAAATAATTCCGCTGCCGGCGACAGCTTTGCATCAGTTGATGACAAAACTATATCTGTTATTCTCTCTCCCAGCTTTGTTCCTCCCGGCTCGATAGTAGTATACACAGAATAGCCGGCTTCCCTCAATCCAGCCGCCAACAGTTTAACCTGCGTGGTCTTCCCGCATCCCTCCACTCCCTCAAAGCTGATGAATAACCCTGGAGTTAGTAACTCTGGAGTTAGCGACCTTGGCGTCTTCTGCAACTATACTCCCCTGTTTTGTGCCTCTATCTTTATCAGATTTAAGGCATATTTATCAAGTCTATTTCTCGTTTGGGTAGGGTCATTTCATAACAACCCCTTTCCCCTTACTCTTCCCCGCCGGATTCTCCCTTATGTTGATCTAAATTATCCAGTCTTTCCTCTGCGGACTTATTTAGATCTTCATCTTCATAATTATCCTCATAATCAAAATAGCGTTTTCTCCCTTTTTCGTGTCGGCGATAGTTTTCCCTCTCAGGATAATACATACACTTCCGCGCCATTGTTCACTCGCCTCCTTACCTAGCAGAAATCATAGTTTGCCAGCGCTGATTACTTGCCAATACAAAACTGAGAAAATATTCTCTCCAGCAGTTCATCCGGGGTGTTCTCCCCGGTAACCTCCCCTAAATAATCCAGCGCCTGCCTGATGTCCAGGGCTGAAAACTCTAAGGACAAGCTCTGTTCCAAAGCCTGTATAGCAGCCTCTATGGTTTCTTTTGCGCTCACCAATGCCTGATGATGCCGGGCATTAGTAACTAATACCGATGAATATTCCCGCCCCGAATTGTTTTTGATTAAAGTCCTATAAATACCCTGCCGCAGTTTATCTATACCCCAACCCATGGTGGCCGAAATATTAATCTCGAATTTGGCCGGTAACGCTTCCCTTACCCTATCCAGGTCAACTTGTTGAGGAAGATCCTGTTTGTTTATTACCAACAACAGGCCGCCACGCTGATTTTGCAGCCTGGACAGCAAAGCCTCATCATCCGATTGCAAGGGCAGGCTGCCATCCAGCACCAGGAGCGCTAAATCAGCGCCTTCGAGCGCGGTTATACTCCGGCTGACTCCGGCCTGCTCTACCACATCCTCCGTAGATGTGATCCCGGCTGTATCTATTAGGCGCACAGGAAATCCCCCCACAGCAATCATCTCCTCTATAGTGTCTCTGGTAGTGCCCGGGACGGATGTTACAATAGCTCTCTCCTGATTAAGGAGCTGATTAAGGAGGCTGGACTTGCCTACATTAGGCCGTCCCAGAATAACACATACCGCCCCTTCCCGCAGGATACGGCCTTCCGCATAAGTCTCAATCAGGCAGGCAAGACGGGAACGGATGCTTCTTAAGCTATGCAGATGCTCTGTCCGGAATGAAGCTCCAACTCCTCCTCAGGGAAATCCAGCGATGCCTCCAAATGAGCCAGGATACCCAGCAATTCCTGCCGTAATGCCTTTATCTCATCAGAGAGACGGCCTGAGAGCTGCGCTATGGCTACAGAAGCGGCCGCCTCTGTCTGGGCGCAAATCATATCGGCTACCGCCTCAGCTTGAGAAAGATCTATCCGACCGTTCAGGAAAGCCCGTTTGGTGAATTCTCCCGGATCGGCAATGCTCGCGCCTTCTCCAAGGCAGAGCTTTAGGATCTGCTGCAAAGGAACGTGACCGCCATGGCAATTAATCTCCACTATATCCTCACGAGTATAAGTTTGAGGAGCTTTCATCCAAGACACCAACACCTCATCCAGGCGCTGCCGACTCAAGGGATCAACAATATAGCCATGCCGCAGGGTATGAGAAGCCCAGTGGTTGGAGGAAGAAGAAGGGGTAAAAATGCGATCGGCAATTCTGCGGGCCTCCGGGCCGCTTAGGCGCACTATACCTATCCCGCCCATACCCGGAGGGGTAGAGACAGCTACAATTGTATCTGTGGTTATCGAATGTATTTTAGATCTATTTTCACTTACTATAGTGGCAAGCATCATCCTGTGTTGGCTATTAAATGTGTAAGTATAGCCTGGGGATAAACTAAGTGTAGAGCCTTTAATCTCATGTCCTTACCGGGCTAAAACCCTTACTCAGGAAGTAATGTTTTTGAACCGCAAATTGGTATAAAGCCACCTTAACGGACTTTTTTTAGTATGACAAACACCTTTCTTGATGTCAACCGCTACAAACACCTATACTCCACCAACCCGAGTTTGACAGCAAATGGTACATATTTGATACTGATACCAAGTAGCAATCAGATGGTTAACTGTCAGGTGGTAAGACCTGGACAGCACCTTATAGCTATATTTATGGTTTACAGTAAGTTGTGGTGGCGTCAGGAGTTACCTCCTGACGCAAATCTTTCATGTTTGATGGCAACTTGGTATGATGCCCGGTTTATGGGAGGAATGGCGGGTGGCTTTACGATATTGCATGAGGGGAGGGTTGGATGTAGCTGGATAGGAGTTTTTATTAGCCTTGGCCAGGGAAAATTCAAGCTCAGGCTACAGGTATACACAGATCAGCGACTTCCTTCTCTTGTCCGGGCCGGACGAACGCCGGAAGTAGGCATTACTTTTTGTGTTTTTATGGGATTATTTTTGGAAGAAAATTTATCTTATAATATTAGATAGAGCAGCTTCTTCATTGGGGTCTGGTTACACACAACCAGGCCCCATTCTTCTCCAGAGTAATCGCGTCCTTATTGCCAAAAACCTAGGATCGCAGTTAGCCGGACAGGTTGTTACCGTAACATTGGCAGTAAGGACGCTTTTTTGTTTGTCTATAGACAAACATATTTGTAGTGGGCAGTACCTGCTATCCAACAGGCAGCTTTTAACCGTTTTTTACCATCCATTATCAATTATTAACTCCTCCACTCGAAACTCCTCGCTATTTAAGTCCTTCACTCGAGATTCATCACCCGCCTCATTCATTTCCCCGGCAATGTCGGCTGTATCTGTTTCTGGTGAAGGATTGCAATAACTACAAGGAATATAACCAGCGTCCAGAGCTTCTTTTGCACTTATAAAAAATTCAATATCACTAGGATCAATTTCCCTGGCATATTTGCAATATGAATAATGAAATCTGTTGTGTTTTTTGCTCCGAACAAACAAATTCTCGCCTTTCTGAATCCGCTCAGATTCATTAAGCTGATCCCCGCCCTTTCGGGCTGCTGCTTCCCCTTCCACTGTTGCCTGCCTCTCCCAGGAGCGTTGTTCTTGCAAAAACAAGTTCTTTTGCCTATATAACCTTTCCTGAGCAAGTTGATCCTCCAGTTTTTTTACCCTTTCTTGCAGCTTCTTAAATTCTTGTCTTAAATACAAATCTACATCCGCACCAAAAACATTACTGCAAAGAATAATTGAAAACATAATTGTGCACACTATTATTTTTTTCTTTCATAAGCGTTGGTGTTTACGCAACCAACGAGCAGGCGGGGAGGGCAAGCCCGTCCGTCAAAAATGCGTAAACATGCTATGTTTCATGGTCTATTCCCCCTCATCCCAAATATTCTAAAAATCAATAAAATCGGTCAAGGCTCCGGTACTGAATAGCTTCGGAGATATGTTCGATGGTTATCTGCTCATCTTCTGCCAGGTCGGCGATGGTGCGGGAAACCTTGAGGATGCGGTCGTAAGCCCTGGCGGAAAGCCCCAGGCGGTTAATGGCCTGTTCCAATAATTGCTGGGACGGGCCGTCCAATCGGCAATATTTGCGAGTATCCTGACTGCCCATGGAGGCGTTACAGTGGATATTGCGGTTTTGGTAACGCGCCTGCTGGATTTTCCTGGCCCGAACCACTCTTTTCCGAACCTCACCGGAGCTCTCAGAACCATTATTCGAAGACATTTCGGTGTATTTTACCGCAGGCACTTCAATGTGAATGTCTATTCTATCCAGGAGCGGCCCGGAAATACGGGAGAGATAATTTTTGATTTGGTTTGGAGTACAGGTGCATTCCTTGACAGGGTGTTGGTAGAAGCCGCAGGGACAAGGGTTCATAGCCGCAGCTAACATGAATCTGGCCGGAAAAGCCACTGAGGTGGAAGCCCGGGAGATAGTCACCATGCCGTCCTCGATAGGCTGGCGCATCACCTCCAGCACGCGCCTTCGAAACTCAGGCATCTCATCGAGAAACAACACCCCGTTATGGGCCAGGCTTACCTCCCCCGGTTTAGGGAACTTCCCGCCCCCGATCAGACCGGCGTCTGAGATAGTATGATGGGGAGCCCTGAATGGCCGGGTAGTTACCAAGCAGGATTTCGGCTCCAATAACCCCGCAATACTGTATATTTTGGTAGTCTCCAGGGCCTCCTCCAGGGAAAACTCCGGCAGGATGGTGGCGAGACGCTTAGCCAGCATAGTCTTGCCCGAGCCGGGCGGGCCGATCATCAGCACATTATGCCCGCCGGCGGAGGCTACCTCCAAAGAGCGTTTGGTCGCTTGCTGACCCCGGACATCGCTGAGGTCTACCTCAGCGCGGTTGGCCTGGTGAAACATTTTATCGAGATCCGCTTCCACTGGAGCGAGATTTAGGTTTCCATTAAGAAATTCCACCGCCTCCGGCAGCGTCCGGACCCCGTAGACCTCTAAGCCTTCCACTACCGCGGCTTCCTGGGCGTTATCTTCCGGCGCCAGCAATCCCCGCAGCTGATGACTGCGGACGGCCAAAGCAATCGGCAGTACTCCCTGCACCGCTTTTATCCGGCCATCCAAGGAGAGTTCCCCGACCACCGCCAATTCCTGGAGGCTATCCTTCTGAACGATACCGGCGGCAGCCATAATCCCCAATGCGATCGGCAGATCAAAACTGGTGCCTTCCTTTTTGACATCAGCCGGGGCCAGATTGATGGTAATGTGCCTGGAAGGAATCCAGTAGCCCGCATTGGTAAGGGCGGTCTTGATACGCTCCCGGCTCTCTTTGACTGCCTGATCAGGGAGCCCTACGGTAAGAAAACCGGGCATCCCGCGGGCAATATCCACCTCTACCTCCACCATGAAGGCCTCCACCCCTATTACAGAACTACTCCATACCCTGGCTAACATTTTACGCCGGTTAGTTATTGATGGTCTCGTAAAAAGTCGTCATTCCAGCGAAAGCGGGAATCCATCCTAATTTTAACTATCTGAAAATACTGGATTTCAGTTTGCACGGGAATGACAAGAATGTGTGTTTTCCGACTTTTTACGAGCTCATCAGCTATTGGAAGAGGAAATCGGATTTATACTAAATTGCAAACAAAATGTTACTTACTCATGTTACGCAAACCTATAATCCTGCCCGTAAAAAAGGATTTTAACCGCAGAGAACGCAGAGGTCACAGAGAGTAGCACTTCTGCAACTCATTTAAAAACAATTGGTTTATCCTCCGCGCTCTCTGTG
>QIEW01000283.1 GCA_003230535.1 bacterium | reverse complement strand
AGAATATTACAGAGTGGCGCCTATGATTATATTGCGAAGCCGGTTCGACCGCCGATACTAAAATTGGCTTTGCGGCGCGCTTTAGAACGGATAGACCTTCAGCGTCGTCTACATAAGGCTAAACAAAAACCTCCATTCCCGGCGCTAATTGATAATATTACGACTTTGTATAATATCCGCTACTTCAATGACTGCTTGAAAGTGGAGATTGAACGTTCCCGACGCTATAGTTTGCCGCTGTCCTGCATCAAGATCGGTATAGACGGCTTTAAGGATATTAACGATGCTATCGGGTATCCTGGAGGTGATGAAATCTTGCGCTGCACAGCCAAAATCATCCAGGAATCTATCCGCATTTCAGATCTGGCGGCTCGCTCAGGGGAAGATGAGTTTGCGCTGCTGCTTCCCCAGACCACATTGACCAGTGCGTTTTCTCTAGCGGAACGCATTAAAAGTAATATAGAGGGCTACAATTTTTCCGTTTCTACCCCTAATCTGGCGAATGTTAGTGTAAGTCTGGGAATTTCCACCTTTCCCCATGCCCATGTTGAAACGCCGGAAGATATTTTAATCCGGGCTGATAAGGCTCTTTATTCTGCTAAAAAGGAGAACCGAAATTCCATCAAGTCACTGGAAGAATAATGGATTAATCTTGATAATATAGGAAATCCCATTTTCCCCTTCCCCTGGTGGGAGGGGATCAAGGGGAGGGGGAACCTCTTGGAGTTACCCATCCACCCCCACCTAACCTCCCCCATCAAGGGGGAGGGAACCACAAAAAACCCGCCCGCAGGGCGCTTTGTTCAATATAGGGAGCTCTGGTTATGTCTGAGTTACGTCGAGATCCTATTACCGGTTTTTGGGTAGTGATTGCTCCGGACAGGAAACCATTTCTGGTATCCAGGCCGGAGACTACTGTGCGCGTGTTAGAGTCAAGACTTTGTCCTTTTTGTCCCGGCAATGAAAACAAAACCCCGCCGGAGCTTATGGCCTGCCGAGAGGATGGAAGCGCCCCTAATACCCCGGGCTGGAAAGTGCGGGCCTTTCCGAACAAATTTCCTGCATTGCACGTGGAAGGGGGGCTAAACCGGGAAGGATGGGGGATGTTCGATCGAATTAATGGCATAGGAGCGCACGAAATAGTGGTGGAAACCCCCGCCCATAACACTCCCTTGAGGGATTTGGAACAGGAGCAAATCGAGCGCTTGCTTTCAGTTTATCGTTATCGTATTCAGGAGTTATACAAGGACTTTCGCCTCCGGTATGTGTTGGTATTTAAAAACCATGGGAAACTTGCCGGATCCACCATGGCGCATTCTCATTCACAACTTATCGCTACTCCTATTGTCCCGAAACATATAGAAATGGAGCTTACAGGAGCCTTGCTCCATTATAATGAGAAGGAACGCTGCATTTGGTGTGATATGTTGTCCCAGGAGAGAGAGGCCGGGGCACGGGTGGTACTCGAAGACAGGCATTTTGTGGTCCTGACGCCTTACGCTTCCCGGTCTCCTTTTGAGGTGTGGCTTCTCCCAAAACGTCACTCCTGCCAATTTACTTCTATAACAGCGGAAGAACAAGCCGCTCTGGCATTTAATCTGAAGACGATCCTCAGCAAGATAGCCAAGGGACTTCAATATCCCTCCATCTTTATCCCCGGCCCGGGCACTGGGACACTATTCGCGATGATTTCCACTGGCATTTGGAAATTATCCCCCGATTGATGCAGGCCACCGGCTTTGAATGGGGATCAGGGTTATACATTAACCCCGCGCCACCCGAAGAAGCAGCGTCTTATCTGAGGGACGTTGTGGCGTAAGGCAAACTTTGCTCCGGCATTAAATTTATCTCTTAGCGAGTGTAAATAATTAACTCATCACTTTTATAGATGTTTCGGCCTGTCTCAGGCCGAAACCCAACAGAGCGCCGCTGCCCTTACCCTTAGCGCTTTCGGCTTGAGAACCAGCCGAAAAATCGGAAATCGAAACCGATGAGTTATTTAAATAAGTTTTTATGTGCTGTCGGGTTCTCAAACCCGACAGGCTGAATGAGTGGCAGGTTTCCTGAACCTGCCGCCACCTAAAATAATAGCATAGAAATTTTATTGTTGTTTCCATATATATTTATCTCTTGATAAGTTCTATGATGAGGAAAAAACCAATTATTGGAGTAATTGACGGTCAGGGAGGAGGAATTGGAAGCCAGATTATAAAGAAGCTTCGCGAGGGACTCTCCTCGGAGCAGGAGATCGTCGCCTTAGGGACAAATGCCGTGGCTACGGCGGCGATGATGAAGGCCAAGGCCAATCGGGGAGCTTCAGGGGAAAATGCTATTTTAGTATCTCTCCCGGAGATAGACGTTCTTATTGGCGCTTTATCCATCGTGTTAGCTAATTCCATGATGGGAGAGATAACCCCGACGATTTCATCGGCTATAGCTTCCAGCTGTGCCGACAAGATTTTACTTCCCCTGCGGGTGCCCGGACTGGAAATTACCGGATATGTATATCAACCGTTCCCGCATCTTATTGATGATGCTATAATAAAAGTGAAGGCGAAGCTTGAGATTATTAAATGAAAGGGGTTGATTTGGTTGAGTTGGCAAGACAGATGTATCTTTTGGGGCCTGGTTTTGATACTGGTCTCTTGCGGTAATGATAAGGGGGGACATCTAATCCGCCGCACTCCGGTTAAAGGGTTGCCAGGTTACGATGTTCTGGTTCGTAAGTCGGAAGATCCGGCGGCGATTATAAGAGGAACAGCGAAGCCGGAATCCCAGGTTCAACAAGAGACCCCGCCCTTAAAGGCGACTACTGAAGCAAGTCCTTCCTCTAAGGAGCAGAATGAATTAGATAAGGCCGTCACCCAGGATTTACGCCGCACCAGAGTTAAGCTAAGACGCAATCGTAATCTACTTAAAAGAGAACTGAAAGGAGCGCTATGAACTGGCGGTTTTCCCGGCAGGCAGGGGCATTATCCAGCTCCATTATCCGTGAGATCCTTAAGCTTACCCAGAAGAGTGATATTATTTCATTTGCCGGCGGCGTCCCTGAACCGAGACTGTTTCCAATACCTGAGATCACTGAAGTAACGATCAAGGTGCTCAAAAATAACGTAGCTCAGGCGCTGCAATATGGAATTACCGAAGGCTACCTCCCCCTGCGGGAACTCCTGGCGGAGCGAATGCAAGGGTATGGAATAAAAGCCGACGCCGATAATATCTTGATTACCCAAGGCTCACAGCAGGGGTTGGACCTCTTGGGCCGGATATTCTTTGATCCCGGGGACACAATAATTACGGAATTACCAACCTACTTAGGATTTATCCAGTCTTCAAGCGCTTATCAGGTCAAATTCCGCTCCATCCACATGGATGATGAGGGATTACAAGTGGATCATCTTGAGGAGCTACTTTGCCAAAATCTGTCTCCCAAGTTGCTTTATGTATTACCGAACTTCCAAAACCCTTCCGGAGTAACTCTATCTCTGGAGCGGCGGCGGCAACTGTCGCAGTTGTCGCTTAAATACAGCCTGCCTATCATAGAAGATGACCCTTACTTTGAGCTCCGGTATGATGGAGAACATATTCCCCATCTTTCCTCAATGGAATGCGCGGAAAACTGCATCTTCTTGAACACGATTTCTAAAATTATTACCCCAGGCCACCGATTGGGTTGGGTGGTGGCCCCCAAAGAGGTGATCCGCCGGTTAGTCCAGGCTAAGCAAGCCGCGGATTTACATACTAACTCCTTTTCGCAGCGGGTGATTTATGAGTATTGCGCTCAAGGGTATTTAGATGGCCATATTAAATATTTATGTCAAGAATATGTGAAAAAGCGGGATGCAATGCTTGAGGCGATTGAAAAATACTTCCCGCCCCAGATGCGCTGGACTAAACCGCAAGGGGGGTTATTTGTATGGGCTACTCTGCCGGAGGGAGTTGTCTCATCTCAGAGGCTGCTGGAACGATGCGTTGATGCTGGGGTGGCGTTCGTTCCCGGATCCGCATTTTATCCTGACGGCGATGGAAATAACGCCTTCCGCTTGAGTTTCTCTACCGCCACCGAGGAAGAGATTGAGGTAGGGATAAAACGCCTCGCCGGCGTGCTGTGGGAGGTCTGCCAAGAGGCTCCGTCCAGGTTAACTGCGGCACAGCAATAATAAGCATAATAATAGTAGGCGCCGCGAAATTTCAATTCCCTTATCTGTCAACGTTGATAAGCTCCTAAAAAGTCAGGAAACACACATTCTTGTCATTCCCGTGTAAACGGGAATCCAGTATTGTCAGATAGTTAAAATCAGGATGGATTCCCGCTTTCGCGGGAATGACGACTTTCGATCTTTCGGCTTGTCTCAAGCCGAAAGTGTCAAGGGAAATGCACCCCTTTATGTGCTGTCGGGTTCTCAAACCCGACAGCCTGAATGAGTGGCAGGTTTGAGAACCTGCCACCACCTATAGAAATAGTCTATAATTTATCCGCAATAATTAGAATTGAGGTTTGCCTGTTGATGCCGCACCGGGGCGGTAGAGGAAGTTTTTGATTTTTTGCAAGTATTCTTCGCCTCCCGCCAGATAGGTATTATTGTGATCGGCCCCCTTTACCACTAAAAACTCTTTAGGCTCGGCAGCGGCCTGATAAAGTTTCTCACTCTGAGACGGGGGAATAATTTCATCCTTATCGGGATAAATAATAAGAATAGGTGCCTTCAGGTGGGGAACCCGCCCGAGAGAGTCATATCTCTCCTTGGTGAGATACTTTGCCGGCAACCAGGGGTAGATGGAGGCTGCGGCATCCAACAGTGAGGAGAACCCCGCCTCGGCGATGACCCCCGCCCCCTGACCCTGATCCGCCAAATATATGGCTACGGCGGCGCCCAGAGAGTGCCCGTAGATATAAATCCTGGCGGGTGTTACATCTTCACGGGTGAGCAGATACCGGTAAGCCGCTTCGCTATCCTGATATAACCCTTGCTCTGTAGGGCTCCCTTCGCTGCGGCCATACCCCCGGTAATCTATGATAAACAGGTTTATTTCCAGCTCCCGCAGTATCCGGAGCTTATCGAGGCGGTGGGTTATGTTTCCGGCATTGCCGTGGAACATCAGCAGCGTAGTTCCGGCTCCCGGATAGGGCGAGAAAAAACCGTGTAATTTCACCCCGTCCGCCGTTTGAAAATAAACATCCTCTACCGGGAAATCCAGACCTTTAGTATCCCAATATCCTTCGGGGTATTTTGCCGGCAGATAAATAAAAAATCTTTCGATACAGCCCATCGTCCCTAATCCTAACACTACAATTGCAACTGCTAAAACTCCGATAACCAGTACAACGTTTCGTAAGTTTTTAGGTTTATCCCGCATAACTTTGTCATTCCTGCCCCCGCTTTCGCGGGGATAAACTCCAGGCAGGAATCCAGAGATTTTTTACCAGGCTCCGGCTGGCGCCTACGCCCAGACGAGTCGGTCTGATATCCTGGTCAAGCCAGGAATGACAGCCTTTATAAACCCAGT
>QIEW01000485.1 GCA_003230535.1 bacterium | reverse complement strand
GCCTTAAGAGCTTGTTCACGCTTCACGGCCCGACCATGCTGCTCCTTCCAATATTGAGCCTCCCACCGAAGTTGAATGTATTCGCTTTTAGTAAGAGTGATCGTTTCTAACGAAAAAGGAGCCTCGCCAGAAGTAAGGACTGCACCGCCGGAGGCCGTCGCTGGTTTGTTCTGTATATTCACCATGCTCATATCTGCA
The DNA here is from genome assembly GCA_003230535.1 of bacterium. Classification (GTDB taxonomy): domain Bacteria; phylum SZUA-182; class SZUA-182; order SZUA-191; family SZUA-191; genus SZUA-191. The sequence goes on along the minus strand of QIEW01000485.1, from coordinate 3,880 downwards.
TATGATACACACTCACATTGGCTAAAATATTTTATAGGCGGGGATGATTAATGACGATCATTGATTCTATTCTATCGAATCAAAGGAAGGGAGGATGAACGGGGTTACCGAATATTTACCCTCCAATTTCCCTATCTCCTTGATCATAGTTGCTCTTTCCCGCTCAGCCTTGGCCAATTCCTGAGCCTGCTCCTCAGTCAGCCGACTGGTTTTCTCTTGCAGAAATGTCAACTGCTGGATCTGTTGTTCCTTTTGCTGTAAGCTTTCATGTATCATGTCATACTCCTTAGGTAGGTGTTCTTTGTCATATTGCTCCCACAGGAAGTGATATCCCAGAGTAGCCACTCCGCCTAAAAGTATAGTCAAGGCGGGAAATATGGTCGGCAAGCTTAGCCGGTGGGTGTCAAATGCCCAGAAGGCCAGGGTTATATAGCCTGCCAGCAGACCCAGGTGCACCAATGATGCGGTGAGGGGCGGCTTATAGCAGGAGATAGCGCCGACTATCAAGGCCAGCGCCAATATAATAAAAAAATCGGTCAGGGGATCGGAGAAGTGGATAAAATTCCGGCTCAATATGGTAAACAGGGCGGCGGTATGGATACCTACGCTGGGGAAGTTGTCCTCTAGGGGGATGACGTGGGTATCCCTGTTCTTGCCGGAGGCATTGCCGATAAAGCAGATATTACCGGAGAATTTTCTGTCATACTCCGGCCAGCGGGCTTCATTCTTATGCTGCTTAAGGACATTCTCAAACCAGAACGGCTCAAAACGATTATCTTCCCACAGGCCGGGGAAGTAGACCCACATCTCACCTTTGTCGGTAGTGGGGATATGTATGTCGGAAATAACGCCGGTATCGGGCGAGACAGCATGAGGGAGGATAATTTCATACGGAGTAACCTTGATCTTCTCGAGCGGCACCCGCAGATACTCAGCAGCCACCCGTAAGGCCAGAGACGGAAACATCCGTCCGGCAAAATCCACCACCAGGGCTACCTTGCGGTAGACACCATCGTTTTGGGGGTTGCCTTCCTCATTGCGGGCGCTGATATGACCAAGACCGGCGGCATGTTGTAGGATATTGGGATGAGACATGGTAGCGCCGGTGGTTCGCCATAGGGGAGATTCGGACGATGTCTCCCCAAGGCTGGAGGATTTCAGCAGGTTTATTATATCCTGCCCCCTCACCCTGCCCGAATTCTCCACAGCCCGGATCAACTCCTTATCCGGCTCAAAAAATATCCAGTCATAGGCAACCATAGCCGCCTTATGCTGGGTGAGTATGTCAATCATCCGGGCATGATCCGACTTCTTCGGCCACCCCATCTCCCGAATGGTATCGTCACTGACATTGATAATCTTTATCCGCTTCGCTACTGCCATATCCTGGGTCTTCAGCTTCGCCCCAAACCGCATCTTCAGATCATACGCTTCTAACTCACAGATGCGGGAAAAGTTTGGGAAAAGGAAGCTAAAGGCAATCAGTATAATAGCTGCGGCTAGGGGAGTGAGAATTGTATAAACTTTTTATTTTTCATTCACACGGCTTATTTTGTTATCGCCAGTGGCATATTCATGTCAATCTTGCCGGAGAGACAAGGATGTTGCTGGGAATTGGTATCCCTTCTCACCCACTTATCGGTATACATAAAAGCTTCTCCTAAAGTTACTATTTTATCTCCGTCAGAATCCGCCGCTCCCTGTAAGCCTTCTAACAGATGATAGGTAAACACCCCGTGACCTCCACCCCACTTTTCTCCTTCCCGAGAGAGTTCCTCTGCTTCAGAAGCAGTGATTATTGTCCGCCCTGGTCTGGTTTCGGACAGCAGCTTTAAAAAATTGTTAATAGGGTTGCCTGTTCCACCAATTCCTTTAGTGTCAAAGTCACTTTCAATTCCACCGGCATGGCATGCATCAGCTAACACCAACACTCGTTTGGCCTTTATATGATGTTCCAAAGCCGCTTCTATGTCCCGCATTGGGAAGGCGGTGGAAACTATCTTGGATGGGTCGGTGTCATACGGCAAAAGATATAAATTATCGCGGTCGCCGGGTTCAGGGGCGCCATGTCCTGAAAAATAGATATAAACTATATCCTCCTCAATCGGCCGGCTCAAGAAATTAAACAAAGCTTCCCGCATATTTTGGAAAGTAGCCTCCTCATTGAGCAACAACCTGACGTTAGAGTTGGCCAACCTACCTCCCTGTTCACTGGTCAAAAATTGGTAAAACGCCTCGGCATCCTTATCCGCATAGCGGATATTGGGTAACTGGGCCCCGGCATGCTGGTAGCGGGAAATGCCGATCACCACCGCCCAGCGCAAACCTACGTCGGCGCTGGAGCTATGACCCGACACAGGCGCCTCTACTGGCCTAGACTGGACAAATGTGAGAGAAGAAGAGAGAGGTTTTAATGCCGCCATTGTCGATTCAGCCACGAAATCTCCATAGTTATTTCTGATGCTATTTTGGAAAAGAGGAGTCGCGTCGGTATCATAACGAACCATGAATGGAGCGGATACAAGCGAACCTGCGCCGTAAAAAATCCACCAGCCGGTATAAGCCCAGAAGCCCCGTTCAAAATCCATATGGGAGAATTTATACCGGGGGTCAAGAACAATTGTATCCACTTTCTTACCATCCCTGTTGAAAATTTCCACAGTAGTATGTATCTCGGCACTATATTTATAGCCTACCCAAGAGGGGGCAAAGATTAAAAAACCTGGAAAAGTGGTCAGGAAGTTTATGTTATCTCCTTCATAAGAGGTCTCCGGTAGAATAGAAAGATAACAGTCTGGTCTAAAGTTCCCTTTACTTTTCCCTAGTATCAGATCTTGTTTAATTTTAGTAGAGGGATGTCTTCTTAGAGCATCCACTACCATATTAAAATACAGCCGATTTTCTGAGGGGCCATTATAAGAAAGAATCCCTATCTTAACCCTTTCATCTAAACGTTCATGGGAAACGAGAAATTCATTTAGGTTATTAATTTTTATAGGATATGTACATCCAAACAGATATATCATGCATAAAGAAAGCATGGTTAACCTGTTGATCCAACTAAACTTCTTCATAATGATTCACCTCTTGAGTTACCCTAGAATTGCAAACATAGAAGAACCTCAAAAATATTCAGAGGATAGCAAGACACGTTACTACAATCTTATTTCTTTTACTACCTGCTCTACTACATAACCCCTGTAGTTATCCTTGATGTTAAACTGTATCTCATTAGTTATGTCGTCATCAAAGACAATCGCAGTATAAATGCCGCTAAAAAAAGCTGGAGCTGTCCAAAAAAGCCACCCCAAACCTTCACTCCAAACAGTACGATCAAACTCAGCATGTCTGATAGAATAGGGAATATCAATATCAAAAGCCTTTATTTTCTTCTCCTCTTTGTCGTAAACAGTTACTGTAGTCCTTACGTTGGCATAGTAGATATAACCGTTCCAGGCGGGGGTAAATATGACAAAACCCGGCCAACTGATAAGAAAATTCCATGCCGAACTCTCATACTCAACTTGAGGCTCTATGGAGATGCTATAGTCAGGGGAAAAATCTCCTTTCGCTACATAATTGGTTCTAATTTTACCAATCTCTTTCCGGGAATTCAGACCTTCCGCAATAGTATTAAAGTACCAAAGGTTATCAGGGGCTCCATTAAAAGGTAGGATGCCCAAATTTATTTTCCTCTCCGTCTCGCCAATACTCATAGGAACAGCAAAAGAGTCCAGATTCTTTACATTCAGAGTATGCGAACAGCCAACCGCAAGAAATAGATTAAGTACTCATGTTACGCAAAAGCAGTTTGATGCTCAGCCTTGATTGTTTGCAATTCAGCAAAGCAAGACTTAAGCGCTTTTACATATAACTTGGT
>QIEW01000156.1 GCA_003230535.1 bacterium | reverse complement strand
AATCCGGTGCAAGGGATAGAAATCCAGCGGAAAATAATTTTGACGTTAGTAAACATCGTTCGGAAGGTGAATGATTTATACGCTAATATGAGCAGCTACTTCTCTCCGGCCAGGTGACATATCTGGTAGACGGGCGGAACAAAAGGAATTGGGCGGCCATCTTCAGGTGGTAAGGGGAGGGCGGATGACGGAAAATGCAGTTAGTTTAAATCGTCTGGATACTGAATTTATCACCCAGGTAGAGCATGTTTCCGGCGAGAACCTTTCTTATTGTTACCAATGCGGCAAATGCACCGCAGGTTGTCCAATCGCGCATACCGTAACAGACACCCCTAATAGAATTATCCGGATGGCCCAACTCGGGCTGAAGCAAAGAGCTCTCTCCTCATCTACTATTTGGCTTTGTCTCTCCTGTGTGACGTGTACCGCTCGCTGCCCCAAAGGGGTGGATCTGGCAAGGATCATGGATGCGCTGCGGGAGCTGGCTTTAGCTGAAGGTCATGCCCGGAAAGCTCCCAATGCAAGGCTGTTTGAGGAGTTATTTTTAGATTCCATTCTCCAGTATGGCCGGTTATATGAATTAGGCGCTATAGGCCGCTATAATTTGCAGTCCGGTCAGCCGTTTCATGACCTGGAACTAGCTTTACCATTGTTCAAGCGCGGAAAACTATCTTTCCAGCCCCACAAAATAAAGAATATCGATCAAATCCGGCAAATATTTAAATTGTATCGCTAACTGTGGCGACTTTGATCATATCTAATAAGGTAATAGGATAGGGGAAAGCTGTATTTATGAACGCTATGAGAGAGGCTAATTATTTTCCGGGATGTTCATTAAAAGGAACCGCGGTTGAATATGATGTATCTGCCCGGCGGGTTTGCCAATGTCTGGAAATTAAGTTAACAGAGCTGCCTGACTGGTCCTGTTGCGGGGCCAGCGCCGCCCATCATACCCGTCATCTGCTGGCGACGGCTTTGTCATGCAGAAACCTGTCTTTGGCTAATGGCAAGCCGATAGTAATTCCCTGCCCGTCCTGCTATTCACAGCTAAAATCCGCCCAGTTGGAGCTCCATTCTAATCCGCAACTGAAAGAGGAGATGCAGCAGAAATTGGGTTTGAATGGTACCGGCTCCGGTGAGGCGGTCTCTTTGCTGGAGTATCTGAGCGGCCGGGAAATACTGGAGCGGGTAAGGTCATCGGTAAAGAAGGATTTGCAAAATATCAAGGTAGTTACCTATTACGGATGTTTATTGGTGCGTCCTCCCAAGGTCAGCAAATTTGATGACCCTGAAGATCCTGTATCCATGGATAGATTACTCCAGGCAGCGGGAGTGGGGGTGCTTCCGTGGGACTATAAAGTGCAATGTTGCGGGGCTGGATTGGGAATGATGAGTCAATTAGATACTCTGGTGAAGCTAAGCGGGGAGATACTGGAGATGGCCAAACAGGCCGGTGCGGACGCCATTGCGGTCGCCTGCCCCCTATGTCATGCCAATCTGGATTTACGCCAACCCCAGATTAGCCGTATACTGGGAATAGAATACAAAATTCCGGTACTCTATTTTACGCAACTTTTGGGATTGGCTTTTGGCTTATCTGCGGAGTCGCTGGGATTGGATAAACATATAGTAGATGCGGCCCCGTTGTTGGCGGAATTGAGCTGATACTAAGTTGCCATCAAACATGGAAGTTCTGCGTCAGGAGGTAACTCCTGACGCCACATAACACATAACCTACTGTAAACCATAAATATAGCTACAAGGTACTCTGTTCTATAAGGTGCTGTCAGGTGTTACCACCTGATAGTTGCCAGTTTGATTGCAACTCTGGATGAGGGGCATTCTTGACATATTTTCAATAAAAGTGATTTTTTATGAAACCATTAACTGAATTTTCTCCTGATGAAATAAAGGCGGCCGTTCGGGAGCGCTATTCCCAGGTAGCCACCGACCCGCATTGCAAGTTCAATTTTCCGGTAGGACGCAGGTTCGCCGAAAGTGTAGGCTACTCCCCAAAATTGTTAGACCGCCTTCTCCGGGGAATGTACGAATCTTTTACCGGCGCCGGTAATCCCCAACCTTATGTACAATTATTTACAAGAGAAATTTTGCTTGATCTGGGTTGCGGCGCAGGATTGGATTTATATCTTTACGCCGGGAAACTGGGCTCAGACGGCGGACTTTACGGCCTGGATTTCTCCCCTCAGATGATCGACAAAGCCCGCCGCAATCTTGACCAAATGGGGGTTAAGGATTTTGATCTGCTATGCTGTTCCTCCGATCAAATCTCTTTACCTTCTGCCTCAGTGGATATTGTGACCAGTAACGGCATCTATAATCTGTCACCCGATAAGGGGCCGGTCTTCCGGGAAGTGTTTAGAGTGTTAAAACCTGGCGGCCGCACCATCTTTTCCGAAATTGTCCTTCAGGCCCCCTTAGAAGAAAGAATAAGGAAGAGCATTGACGACTGGTTCCGTTGTATTGGCGGGGCAATGGTGGAGGCTGAGTTTCTGGCGTTGATGCAAGGGGCGGGGTTTATCAATATCGAGGTTCTCAGTAAAAGCAGAAATGCCCGCTGCGGCCACAAGCTGGCCATCTGTGCTGCTATTCGAGCATATAAACCTTAGGTAGGGACACACATTAATAACCTGTTTGGCGGGTGACCGGATTACGTCTACCAGGAATCTAAGCTGACGATAATGACGGGCGCTCTGTCCGTCCTACGCGGTGTAAACTAATGGCTTATCCAAAGCTGGGAGCCCAGATGTCCATCGGGGGCGGGGTAGCCAAAGCCCTGCTGCGCGGCCGGGACTTAGGTTGTGAGACGATCCAGATTTTTACCCGCAACTCCAGCCGCTGGCAAGCGAAACCCTTGACTGACAGTCAGCTAGCCGAGTTTTCAAAAAATCGGTTGTTAACCGGAATCCGGCCGGTGGTAGCCCATGATATTTATCTAATCAACTTAGCCTCACCGGATGATAAGCTCTATCAAAGGTCAATTGCCGCTTTTTGGGAAGAGCTTACCCGGGCGGAGCAGCTTGGCTTGCCCTATGTGGTCACTCACCCTGGATCTCATGTGGGGAGCGGCGAGGAGGAAGGTTTGCAGCGGATAGCGCAAGCTATCTCCCATTTGCATCGGCAAGGGCCGGACTTGAAAGTGCAGGTAGCGCTGGAGACCACCGCCGGACAGGGAACCAACTTAGGCTATCGTTTTGAGCAGTTAGCCCGCCTGTTGGAGCTGATTGAGGGTGCTGAGCGGGTAAAGGTTTGCCTGGATACCTGCCATATATTTGCCGCCGGTTACGATATCCGCACTCCGGAGGGTTATGCGGACGTAATGGCCGAATTTGACCGGATTATCGGTTATGAACGGCTGGCGGTGGTGCACCTAAACGATGCCAAACGAGAGCTTGGCTCCCGCATAGACCGCCACCACCACATTGGACAGGGGCATTTGGGGATCGCTCCATTTGAATGTCTATTACACGATCCCCGGCTCTTACAGGTCCCCATGATCTTGGAGACCCCGAAGGAAACTTCCGCTTCCGGAGAGGATATGGATATGGTCAACCTGGACCTGCTGCGCCAGCTAAAAACCAATTAGAGAGAAAGATATTGATAGTATAGTAATTTCCATTTTTTCGGCTAATAAAACAAGTAGATAGAGCTTTGTGTGTGTGCTGTCGGGTCCTCAGACCTGACAGCCTAAACGAGTGGCAGGTTTCCTGAACCTGCCACCACCTGAATTGTTGGGTTTCGCAAGCTCAACCCAACCTTGTATAAAAGTCCGCACCGAAGGTGCGCTAAGTTCAACAGTATTGATAAAAATGTCCGGAAACATCAATTATTGATAAGGATTTATAATGGATCATTTATGGGCTCCGTGGAGGATTGAGTATATCTTGGGTGATAAGCCCTCGGGATGTATTTTTTGCCAGGCAGTTGCTGCGGATAAATCAGAAAAAAACTTGGTGTTAGCCAAAAGTAAGCAAGCTCTGGTAATTATGAATCGCTATCCGTATAATAGCGGTCATTTGATGGTGGTTCCCAATCGGCATGCAGCCCAATTTGAGGAGCTTACCGCAGAAGAACATGCCGAATTAATGCGGTTGGTGAGCAAAAGCGTTAAAGCGTTAAAAGAACAACTTCAGCCTGACGGCTTCAATATCGGGATAAACTTTGGGATAGGCGCCGGCGCCGGTATCAGAGAACATATCCACTGGCATGTTGTCCCTCGTTGGATAGAGGATACAAATTTTATGCCGGTATTAGGTGAAACCAGGGTTGTCCCTGAGCATTTAAAGAATACCTACCATAAGCTCAAACTTTATTTTTGAGCCCTATTATCCATAAAAATCAGCGTAGTCCGGTTAGGTTCACAGCATACTGCAAGAGGCTCGATCTTCGATCTTTCGGCTTGTCTCAAGCCGAAAGCGCCCAGGGAAACGCACCCCTTTATAGTAGTTTCGGCCTGAGACATGGCCGAAACATCGGGGCATTGACGGTGGTTACCTCTTATTGCAAAAATCTAACCGGACATTTCTATATCCGGACATTACTACATCTGGACATGGAAATATCCAATATACCGTTTTAGGTTTTGTTTGTGCTGTCGGGTCCTCAGACCTGACAGCCTGAACAAGTGGCAGGTTTCCTGAACCTGCCACCACCTAAAACCGCCAGTCAGGTCTGAGTACCTGACTGCACAAAACCGGAAATTTATGCTTGACACGACACCAGCCCCTCTTTGCCAAAGAGGGTAATAGCCAAAAAGCAGATTCCCAAAGCCCCGAACACATATAAAATTTATGTCGAACTCACGTTAACTTAATAACCATATCTTTTGGGTTGCGGTTACGATTTATGAATAAGGCGGGTCTAGAAAGTAAAGCAAATTACAGGTTATTACTCAGCCTATCATTTGCCAGTCTGTCGGTGGTCAGCTTTGAGATTTTTCTTGCCCGGATTGCATCCGCTATTTTTCTTAAATATTTTTCCGTGCTGGCAGTATCACTGGCAATGCTGGGGTTAGGCACAGGAGGAGTGGCGGCACAGATACTCCTGGCCCAGGCGGGAGCAGCCGCCAAACAACGCTGGCGGGTAATTTCGGCGACGGCGCTTTGTTGTTGCCTTATTTGTATCCCTATTCTGTGCGCCTACATTCGTATTCCCAACGTTTTTCTAACGATTGGGGATCTGTTTCGGCTCTTTTTCTTTATCAGCATAGTTTTTCTGCCTTTTTTTTGGGGCGGACTGTATATCGCCTCCTTTTACTTGGCCTATCCCCAGCAGATACCGCTGGTTTACTGTTGCGATTTAGGCGGCGCTGCGGCTGGTGCGGCGCTGGCTTTCCTACTCCTTAACGCCACGGACGGCTTTAGCGCCTATTTTGCATCGGCGGCGGTGGCCGGGTTGGCTCTAGTGTTGTCAGCCTATGAGCAGGGGCGGCGGAAGGGAAGAATATCCTGGCTGGTGGTGGTTTTATGCGGAGGACTGTTATTGGCAAACCATTATGCGGGCTGGTGGACACTGCCCCACCCATCAGGGGAACCCGATGCCAATCAATTTGAGCGCTGGAGCGAGTTTGGCTTAACTGCGGTGCCTAAAGTGACTAAGTACCGGAAACTGACTGTCAGCAAGTCTCAGTCCCTTCCCGAGGAATCTAATTTCCAATTAATTACTCATGATTATAATTGCTCCACTTGGGCTATTCGGGGTGGTTTGGCCGAAGAGGAGCAGAGTAGGATCAGAGGTCAGTTGGAGTGTTTCCCGTTTCTTTTCCGTCCGGGAGCTTCGGTGTTGGTTTTGGGCGCCGGCGGCGGGAAGGAGGTCGCCCAGGCGCTTTTATCCGGCAGTTGGCAGGTCACCGCGGTGGAATTTAATCGGGTGATTGTAGAAGATATCATGTTAGGTGAATTGGGTCCGTATTCCGGCTGGTTATACCGGAGGCCGGAGGTGGAGGTGGCGCTGGATGAGGCGCGCAACTATCTCTCCCGCACCGATAAGCGATTTGACGTGATATTACCAGTAACCGGCACTACTCCGGGACTGCTGGCGTCAGGCTGCTATGTTTTCTCTACGGAATACCTGCAAACTAAAGAAGCCTATCGGCAATATCTTGGTCATCTCTCTCCCAAAGGAGTGTTTAGTTTCGTTTACTCCTTCCGTGAACAAGGGAAATCAACCGCCCTCAAGCCAAGCTACAGAATATTGGCCACCATTAAGGAAATCTTGCGGGAAGCGGAACTGGCCCCGCAGGAGCATATCCTGGTAGTAGGGGGGCTCACCTATAGTTCCCTCGGCAAGCATGGACGGCCTACCGCCTATAGCTATTCTACCTGTGTCATGTTTTCACCCTCGCCGTTTACTCCGGAGGATCTGAAGCAGGCGGTAAAAATCGCCCAAGATATGGGGTTTGAGCTGTTGTTTCCCCCTTACAATTACCAAGAAACTGCGTCTGCCAGACCGGAGGTAGAAAGGCTTATCCGATTTCTTTTAGCCCCGGATGAGAAATTTTATTTCAGACAATCAAAGGTGCATATCCAGCCGGTCTCTGATGATAATCCTTATTATTACAGCCATATCAAGTGGACGGAGTTCTTAAATCCAAGCCGGCTTCCCCCCTATCAGAGACTGATCTTAGCCACTATCAGCATCTTTGCCCTCTATATTATGTTATTGGTGTTTTTGGCGATGCGTTCCCGGGGAGCGTATTGGAAGAAAATCTCTTTGTTCCGCAGATTACGGTTCCTGGCGTATTTTGTTGTTATCGGCTGGGCGTATGTGACCCTCCAGCTCACTCTGATGCAGCGGGCCAATTTCCTGGTGGGGCTGCCGGCGTTAGGTTTCCTGGTGACGGTGCTCTCCTTCACTTTAGGGATGGGGGTGGGCGGACTGACATCGTCGAAGGTTCCCCAAGAGCGCTATAAATCAATTATAGTCTGCTCCACCGTACTTCTGATACTCCTGTTGGGTTTATATCAGCTGTTTTGGCCGCAGATAGCGGCATTAGCTGTGGTCTTCTCACCCTACCAAAAGATGGCTGTAATATTTGGATTATATATGCCGGTGGGCTTTCTGGCGAGTTTCCCGTTTATCTTAGGGCTGAGGCTGATAGTCTTACTAAGAAAGCAGCCGGCTGCTCCACAGCGTCAGCCGCAAGAAGACGGGGGGGCGGAAGCGTGGATGTGGGGAATTAACGCCGCCGCCGCCAGTATGGGGGTGTTGGTAACATTGTTTTGGATCGAACTAGGATACAATATCACCCTGGCTGCCGGCGCCTTCCTTTATTTACTGGGGGCGTTGTTGATATAAGAGGCTACCACAACCAGCAGCAATACCGCTGGCATAACTAATCATCATGATAGGGGGGGAAAACCACAGCAGAATAATCTTCAAAGATAGCGCCCCCCTTTAGTAGTTTCGGCCGGAAGACAGACCGAAACATCTATAAAAGTGATGAGTTAATTATTTACACTTACTAAGACAGGTTATTTGCTTACGTTTTCTTGCAGGTATTTGGTTATTTTATCCGCATCTGTTTTAGAGATCAGTTGAGGGTTCAT
>QIEW01000473.1 GCA_003230535.1 bacterium | reverse complement strand
TTTTGTGGTGTCAGATTCTCAAATCTGACACCTGGCTAAAACCGCAGTCAGGTCTGAGGACCTGACTGCACAAAATCACCGTTTATGGACTCATTGAGTATAATTATCCGACAGCCAAGCATAAACCTGTCAAAACATATCTGTATCAAATGTAGTCTGTGCATCTTTATCCCAACCATCCCACAGAAAAACATTTTCCCTGCCATCAGCAATCAGTCGAAAAGCATAGCGCACCTGCTCCTCATAAAATTCGCAATAAGCGCCGGTAGTCTGGATACTACCGTTCATCTCATGGGCCTCGGCCGGGCAGGGGGCTCCGCAGAAATGGCGGATGGCACAGCGCCGACAGGGCTCGATATCCTCGACCCTCCGGCGGGTTATCTTGTTAAAGGCTTGGCTCTCAAGAACCTGCTCTATTCTGTCCTGGAAGAGATTACCCCCCTTAAACTCAGGCAAGCCGATAAACTCGCTACAGGGAAAGAGGTCTCCATTAGGGGCCAGCGCCAGGAAACATCTCCCCCCGCCGCACGGTGAGATATCACACATGAGCCGGCGGGCGGTAGGAGCGATAATACCGACCAAGACATTGGCAAAGTTAGCTACTACCAACTTACGTCCGGTTTCCAAAAAGAGTTCGTAAGTCCGGTCAAGGGCGGCCAGAAAATGCTTCGTAACCACCTCGTCCTCAGCCCTAATTTCTCTGGCGCCCGGAAGGGTGCAGCGAACCACGTTAAGCAGGCACACCGGCACCTCATATTTATGGAAAAATTCAACGAGTTGAGTAAGGCATTCCACGTTTTTTTCAGTGATGGTGGCAATTACGTTAAAACCTTCATAACCGGTTAGCTTTTTAATTGTATTGACCACCGCAGGGAATGTTCCATCTCCTGACCAGGTTTTCCGGGTTTGGTCGGCGATATCCGCAACAGGGCCATCAAGTGAAATGCCAATGCCGACCCCTCGGGAAGTAAGAAAATCCAGCGCCTCATCATCCAAGAGCGTGGCGTTGGTCTGCACACCAAACCGGAAATCATTCCTAAACTCCTCTATCCCTGCAAAAACCGCCTCCCGGTTAAGCAGAGGCTCAGCGCCGTGAAACACCACCTGCGGCAGCCGCCCCTCAGACATCGTTCTCTTAAAATATTCCCGGAGCCTGGCAAGCGCCTCCAACAATTTATCCGCCGGCATTTGAGCGCCGCTCTTGCGCATCTCTTCAGGAATGTAGCAGTATGAGCAATTCAGATTGCAGCGTTCGGTAGGGTTAAAATATACTGCTGAAGGCTGGAGATGAAACCGTAAGGCATCCATTTCACGGGCAAACTCCCCGGCTTTGTCCCGCTGTGTAGAAATAAGATTGGCATCGGTTAGGGCTTCAACTAATTTTTCTTTGCGGATGAGCATCCAAAATGCAGTATCGGGAGCAAGCAGAGCTGCATACTTCTGGTGCCCGATATCAAGGGGGAGAATGCTGGGACCTGTGCCGCTGTTATAGAAACGGCCCCTCGAAGGGGCCGCTCCAAGAGACTGACCTGACGGATCTTCCGTCATTTTTTCTCCTTGTCCATAAGGATGTAATGCGAAAGCCCGGTACCATCTGTATTACAGCTCTTACGGTAGGCGATAACGTCTTTTTTGTCCAATTTTTCTTTCCTTGTTTCCTTGTTCGTATTCTCCATTGTTTCCCCCTTTCTTTTAATAGAATAAGATAAATAAAAAGGGCTCCCGCAGACAACCCCCCCCACCTGCAAGAACCCTTTACCATCAACTCCCTAACCACATATAACTTCAGCAGGTCTTCTGGCTCTCGGATCAACCATCATCGCTGCGCCTTCCCACCAAGGTACTCCCCCGGCAGTGGCTGCCTCTACAGACATGCAGCTTGTGTTCCCGATTACAGCGGCGGGACCGCCACGGAATCTTACCGTGTTCCGGATTGCGGAAGTTAATTATTTACAAATATAATGTTCCTACTCTATTTACAAAATAAGGATGCAAAACCATATTGCATCTATTTTTATATTAACGTACATTTCTCAAGAACACAACAAATCTGAAACTTCCGAAATCCGATATAGAAATAAGCAGGGGAGTATTTTTGCCCTTGTCGAGGGTATCTATTGTTTTAGGTTTGCAGGGCGTCGGCAGGTGAAAAACCATAGCCCGGCCAAAGCTATGACAAGGCCGATTACTGAGATGATCTGCGAGGTAGAAAGGATGTAACCTAATGCAGTTACAGAACCCCTGGGGTCTCCCCGGAAAAACTCCAGGCCAAACCGGGCAATGGAATAGAGAATAATATAGCTCAAAAATACCTGGCCTGAGATGTGACGGACTTTTCGAATTATAACCAGCAGACCGAATATAATCATCATCAACAAAGATTCATAGAGTTGTGTGGGATGGAGCGCCACCCCAATTGGAGCTAAAGATTCAGGATGGCGGAATGTGACCGCCCAAGGCAGCTCTGTAAGCTTACCATAACAGCAGCCAGCCGCAAAACACCCCAGTCGGCCTATGCCTTGACCAATCGCGATAGACGGGGCCACAATATCGGCGGTTTTCCAAAAGGGGAGGCCGTGTTTCCTGATGTACCAGCTTCCTGTTATTACTGCTGCTATCAGCCCGCCATAAAATACCAGCCCTCCTTCCCAAATCTTGAATATCCGCCACGGGTTGTCAACATAAGCTTTATATTCTAAAAGGACAAAGAGTAAACGGGAACCAATTATGGCGGCTATCATTAAATAAAAACCCAGATCCAGTATTTTCTCCGGATTTATACCTTCCTTCTCCGCCTGATGAGTAGCCAACAATATCCCTATTATGAACGCAAGAGCTATGGCTAACCCGTAAGTGTGGATAGTAAGCGGACCCAGTTCTATTAATGTTGGATACATGCGTCTAACTCTGCTGCTTAGTTAATTGTTCTCCATAACGTAACTGATCCCAGATAAGTAACGTTACCCCGATGGTAATGGCCGAATCAGCTATATTAAATGCAGGCCAGTGATATTGCCCCACGTAGAGATCGATAAAGTCGATTACGGCGCCTTGTCGCAGCCGATCCACCAAATTCCCCAGAGCCCCGGCCAAGATCAGAGTAAAAGCAGCTCTTGATAGTACGCTTCGGTATTTATAAAGGCAGGTTATGATGATAGCGATGGCAATAATAGAGGTTGTGAGAAATATAGTTTCCCGTAAGGAAGTTTCCAAACCGGCAAATAAACCGAAGACAGCTCCGGGATTGGTAATATATGTCAGATTAAAACAGCCGGGTATGACAGGTATACTTTGATATAGCATCATCCTCTCCTGCACTAGATACTTAGTGCTTAGATCCATAGCTAATACAGAAATAAAAATCAGAATATACCGCATAGTAGTTGTCAGGTAGGTGAGTTACCGTTTACAAACAAGACATTTGAAGTGGAGCCCCCGCTACGACTGGGAGAACGATCCATAAATAACATAGTACTATTATTGGGACAGAGAGGGGGAAGAGTTTTTCATCCCGACGATCTTGTTTGAGGATATAGATGTTTGTAGGGTATTAACCCGAATAATTCGGGATCATAAACACGCTCGGAGCTGGTCGCTTCCATAGCGAGAGTTTTCAGTAATTTGTATGAGCCATTTTGTTTTTTGACCGTTATTCTACAAGTAGCTGTATCCAAATAACATCATTAATGTTTGCCGCGGATTTATTAAGCCGGGTTGACTATTATAAGAATTGATATGTTACATATATTTTCGGAGAGCAATTGTTATAATTTCTTACATTCCGCTATCTCATAGCTATGGTTGATGCAATCGTAAAAAGTCCCGGGTGTCATTGCGAGGATCCCATTGATTTGTAATGAAATTTGAGATTGCTTCGCTTCGCTCGCAATGACAAAAATCGGCGCTTTTTGACTTTTTACGAAACCATCATGATTATATTCAGGCTAAAGATGTAATCTCCCCAAGATTGCAAACATATGACCCACAAAATTTTATATTCAAAATGGGAAAAGGCGCCGTTTAATCTCCCACAAAAGAAGCCAGACTAAGGTATCTTGATCCGGTATCCGGGAGGATGACGACCACGGTCTTTCCCGGCCCAAGCTCACCCGCTATACCCAATGCCACGCAGGCAGCGGCTCCGGCCGAAATGCCGGCAAGTATTCCTTCCTGTTTGGCCAGCCGGCGGGAGAATTCGTAAGCCTCATCGTCGGATACTGTACGCACCTCATCTACTACCGCCCCATTATACACTTCCGGAACAAATCCAGCCCCAATCCCAGGAATACAGTGGGGGCCTGATTTTCCGGCGGAGAGCACCGGCGATTCGGCTGGTTCGACGGCTACTATTCTAACGCGGGGGCAGCGTTCCTTTAAAGCTTCTCCCAGACCGGTGATTGTGCCTCCGGTGCCGACTCCGGCCACTAGTACGTCAAACTTGCCTTCGGTGTCCTCTATAATCTCCAGGGCGGTGTTGCGGCGGTGTACCTCAGGATTGGCCGGGTTCTTGAACTGTTGCGGCATGAACGCTCCAGGAGTGCTGGCCGCTATCTCTTCAGCCTTATATACCGCGCCTGCCATACCTTCCGACGCCGGGGTAATTAATACATCGGCGCCATATTGTTTGAGGATATAACGATGCTCCATACTCATGGTTTCCGGCATGGTGATAATCAGATGGTAACCTTTGACGGCTGCTACCATAGCCAAGCCGACACCGGTGTTGCCGGATGTGGGTTCGACAATGACACTGTCTTTGTTAAGTATCCCCCGCCTTTCGGCATCTTCAATCATAGAGAGTGCAATTCGATCTTTAATGCTTCCTCCAGGATTAAACGCTTCCAACTTGGCCCACACCCGGGCCGCCTCTTCACCCGCCATGCGGTTTAAACACACCATTGGGGTTTTGCCAACAAGTTCTAAGATATTGTTAACTATTTTTTTAGCCATTTTCACCTCCTTGGTTTCAAGCTTTATTTAACTTAGCATAATGAGCTTAATTGTCAAGAATTTTTCATCAACTGATCAGGCCATTGTTGTTGTCGGGTAGGGCGATCTCCTGAAATATCGGCTGGGGAAAATATTTTACTATTGATTTTAACATGTTGGTGTGTTAATTTTCAAATTGATAGATAAACGAAGGGAGGGATTCTTATGCCGTCTGATCGTACAGCCCGAATGAGTGGTCTAATCCAAAGGGAGATTTCTAATCTTCTTTTACGCCAAGTAAAAGACCCTCGTATCCGTTTTGTTACTATAACCAGGGTTAAGTTGAGCGCTGATCTGCGCTACGCCAATGTATTTATGTGTACTCATGAAAATGACGATGCTGCCAGACAAAAAGTATTAAAGGGTTTGGAGAGCGCCAAAAGCTTTATCAGGAGGAGCTTAAGCCAAAACCTGAAACTGCGTTATACGCCGGAACTGGTATTTAAATTTGATGAGGCCCTCGAGGAAGGAGAACGGGTGCTTAAACTAATCGATGAGGTTCAGCGAGTATCGCCCGAGGATGACGCCCCTTTGATTGTAACTTAGGATTAGCAAAACTTCCGCCTGTGATAGGTTACCTCTGTATAAACTGAGACCTCAAATCTTAGGTAAAAGAAAGCCCGCTGAAGAT
>QIEW01000116.1 GCA_003230535.1 bacterium | reverse complement strand
AGCGGAAAGCATGTGAGCATCCATGAAGGCGATCACATAAAAGCCGGGGAACCCCTGATGGATGGTTCGGTTAATCCGCATGATATCTTAGCGGTGCTGGGCGTTAAGGAACTTCAGAAATATCTGGTGGATGAAATACAGGAAGTTTATCGGCTCCAAGGCGTAAACATCAACGACAAACATATTGAAGTGATTGTCCGCCAGATGCTTCGGAAAATAAAAGTAGAAAATGTAGGTGATACCCGCTTCCTGGCGGGGGAGCAGATTGACAAGTTCCGTTTTCAGGAGGAGAACGAGCGTGTGCTGGCTGAAGGGGGGCAACCTGCTGTCGGCAGACCCTTGCTTCTGGGTATTACCAAAGCTTCGCTCTCTACAGATAGTTTTATCTCCGCCGCTTCTTTCCAGGAAACTACCCGGGTGCTCACCGAGGCCAGTGTCTGTGGCAAGGTAGATTATCTGAGGGGCCTTAAAGAGAATGTCATTGTAGGTCGGCTTATCTCTGCCGGGACAGGCTTGCGGGCCTACCAAAACATAGTCCCTCTACCGGATATTTCCAAGGCGGAACCAGTTTCAGCAAAGGAAGAGACACTTTTGGAGACGCCAGAAGTTAGTGTGACCGAACCAATTCAAAACTAAGTTCATAGTATAGGAAATCCCATTTTTGGGGCTTATTAAAACAATAAGATAAGATAAATCTATTTGTGGCGATGGGAAAATCCCCCTTAGTCCCCCTTTGCCAAAGGGGGAGACAACGGGTTCCCCTTGGAGATTAACAGGTTCCCCCCTTTAATAAAGGGGGGTAAAGGGGGGATTTTCCGATCTTTCGGCTTGTCTCAAGCCGAAAGGTTTTAGGGGTAGCGTACCCCTTTAGTAAAAACTTCCGCTATGGAAGCGACCAGCTCCGAGCGTGTTTATGATCCCGAATTATTCGGGATAAAAGTGATGAGTTATTTATTTACACTCACTGAGGCAAAAATGTGTTATCATTATTAGCAAAAGCATTTTCCCGCATTATCGTACTATCATTTGTAAAGTAAATTAAAAATGCTTGACAATCCCTTTGCTTATTGTTATAATCCGCCCGTTTACTCGAGTTTTATGCGGGGCGGGTAGTTTCGTATAAGCTGGGAATAAAGTGAAGTTTTTTGTTTGACATTGTTAATATTGGATCGGTTCATTGCGGCAGCCGGTCATTTTGTAACAGTAAAATATAATTATTATCACAACAGTTGTCCGTAGCGGCGGGGAAGAGCCGCTGCCATTTTAGTTCGTTCCTATTTTCGTGATTTATAGTAGGGGCTGCCAAGCTCCGACGCTGGAGTAGAAAAAGGACGTGATGGGGGGCTTCTAGCTGTAAAGTGAAGAAACGGGAAGTCTTGGTGTCGCGTCTTTAAATTATCTAATTACAAAGATAGACAGGGGAAAATGCCTACAGTTAGCCAGTTAGTAAAATATGGTCGCCAACCGGTAAAGTCTAAAAGCAAGACTCCGGCATTGGCTTCCTGCCCGCAACGCCGGGGAGTTTGTGTCAGGGTTTACACTGCCACGCCTAAGAAACCGAACTCTGCCCTCCGCAAAGTAGCGAGGGTCAGATTGACCACTGGGGTTGAGGTTACCGCCTATATCCCTGGAGTGGGTCATAATCTTCAGGAGCATTCCATTGTTTTGGTGAGGGGAGGCCGGGTAAAAGACCTGCCGGGTGTGCGCTACCATATTATTCGCGGTACGCTGGATACCATGGGAGTGGAAGACCGAAAGCAGGGGCGCTCTAAATACGGCGCCAAGCGCTCAGCCAAGTAGTATTCGATAGCCTCCGGTCATATCTTCTAAGGGGGGGCTGGTGGATTGTTCCGGCGCTGCTAATGTATGAAATACCGGATATATAAAAATGTCTTTTGATCCTCTTGCAAAAGTGCCAGGGCGGTGGCCCTGGCCTACCCCATACGGGTAGTGTTGGGGCCGCTGCCCCAACATATAGTATGGCTAACTTTTTTAAAATGACTTTTGCAAGAGGCTCTTTTCTTAGCTTAATAACTTAATTAAGAGGAAGCGATGCCCAGGCGGAAACTAGTCTCCAAGCGGAGAACCACACCGGATTTGAAATACGGCAACAAACAAGTCGCCAAGTTTATAAACAGCTTGATGAGTAAGGGGAAAAAGAGTGTGGCTGAATCCATTTTATATGGAGCTTTGGACATTATCCACCAAAAGACTAACGATGACCCCCTCCAACTCTTCAGGCAAGCTCTCAATAACGTTAAACCGTTGTTGGAGGTAAAATCGCGACGGGTGGGCGGTTCCACCTATCAGGTGCCGGTGGATGTCCGGCCTGACCGGAGACTTTCTTTAGCGATACGGTGGTTGATTACTCAGGCAAAACAACGGTCCGGCAAAAGTATGAAGGAAAAAATGGCGGCGGAGCTTTTAGACGCGTCCGCCGGGCGGGGCGGAAGCATAAAGAAGAAGGAAGATACCCATAAAATGGCAGAGGCCAATCGGGCTTTTGCACATTATCGGTGGTAGCTATGCCAAGAACAATACCCTTAGAACGAACTAGAAATATCGGTATTATGGCCCATATTGATGCGGGCAAGACCACCACTACCGAGCGGATTCTCTACTATACCGGGACTACTTATAAGCTGGGCGAGGTAGATGAGGGCACTACGGAAATGGACTGGATGGCCCAGGAGCGGGAGCGGGGAATCACTATTACATCGGCGGCGACTACTTCTTTCTGGAAAAACCACCGCATAAACATTATTGATACCCCGGGTCATGTAGACTTTACTGTAGAGGTGGAAAGATCGCTGAGGGTCTTGGATGGGTCGGTGGCGATATTCTGCGCTGTAGGCGGAGTGGAGCCTCAGTCGGAAACGGTCTGGCGGCAAGCCGATAAATATCATGTGCCTCGGATTGTGTTTGTAAACAAGATGGATCGAATGGGGGCGGATTTTTGCCGAGTGATAAAGATGATGCAGGAGCGGTTGGGGGTAAAACCGGTAGCAGTGCAAATTCCCTTGGGCAAGGAAGATAAATTCAAGGGCATGATAGATCTTATTAAGATGAAGGCGATTGTCTATGATCAGAAAACCAAGGGCACAACTTATCGGGAAGAGGATATTCCGGAGGAATTTCAAGACGAAGCCTTAATCTATAAAGAAAAAATGCTGGAAACTTTAGCCGATGAAGATGATCTGCTATTGGAAAAGTATCTTAATGGAGAACCGCTGGAGGAAGGCGAGATTAAGGCCTCTATCCGTGAGGCTACTCTCAATTTGTCTCTGTTTCCGGTATTCTGTGGAGCATCATTTCGCAATAAAGGGGTACAGCAACTATTGGATGCAGTCCTAGATTATCTCCCTTCACCTTTGGATATACCTCCGATAAAAGGAATAGATCCCCTGACTAAAGCAGAGGATGAACGGAAACCTTCCGATACCGAACCTTTTTCCGGGCTGGCTTTTAAAATACTTTCTGATCCTTATATGGGTCAACTTACTTTTTTTAGAGTATACTCCGGACACCTTAAATCCGGCTCATATGTATATAATTCTACTAAGGGCCATAAGGAGCGAATTGGAAGGCTCCTTAAGATGCATGCCAACAAACGGGAGGAGCTGGCCGAGGTTTATGCCGGAGATATTGCCGCCACAGTGGGCCTGAAGAAAACCACCACCGGAGATACTTTATGTGCGGATAATGCACTGATTATCCTCGAATCAATGGATTTTCCGGATCCGGTGCTTGCCGTAGCCATTGAGCCCAAGACCAAGGTGGATCTAGACCGCTTATCCGGAGCGATGGCCAGGTTGATGGCGGAAGACCCGACCTTCAAGGTAAAGATAGACGAGGATACCGGACAGACCATAATATCCGGTATGGGTGAGCTTCACCTGGAGATCATCGTAGACCGAATGTTGCGGGAATTTAATGTCTCCGCTCATGTAGGAAAGCCTCAGGTAGCTTATAAAGAAACAATCCGCAAATCAGCTAAAGCTGAGGGCAAATATGTTCGTCAAACCGGCGGCCGCGGTCAATATGGTCATGTGTGGATTACAGTTGAGCCGCTAGAGTCGGGCAAAGGTTTCCAATTTGAAAGCAAGATTGTCGGTGGAGCTGTTCCTAAAGAATATATAGCTCCTGTGGAAAAAGGAATTATACAAGCTATGGAGGTAGGTCTGCTGGCAGGCTATCCGGTGGTGGACATAAAGGCTACCCTTTTTGATGGCTCCTATCATGAAGTTGACTCCTCGGAAATGGCCTTTAAAATTGCCGGTTCTATGGCCTTTAAAAAAGCAGTGAAATTAGCCCGTCCGGCGCTTCTTGAACCTGCTATGCAGGTAGAAGTTGTGGTGCCTGATGAGTATATGGGCGAAGTAATTGGAGATATAAACTCCCGACGCGGGAAAATAGAGCGCCTTGAACCCCGGGTTAACATCCAGACAATTCAAGCCAAGGTACCCTTGGCAGAGATGTTCGGTTATGCTACAGTATTACGGTCGCTGACCCAGGGCCGGGCTACTTACAGCATGCAGTTTTCCCATTATGAGGAAGTTCCCACCCAGATATCTGAAGCCATTATGGCTAAAGCCGGAGGGCTTAGTCAGGATCTAATGGTTAATGTATAGACTTTTAGTTAGGTGACTATTATATAGAAAAATATAGGAATTTTTTTTGAATAGTATAGGAAATCCCATTTTTTGGGGGTATATAAATCAGATAGATAGGTTCCAGATATAGAAAATTGTAACATCCAGTGTGGACACTGTGTGAATTGGGAAGGTCGAGCGCTGATGTGTGGTTATACCGCGGTGCAGCCGTTTTTTTGGGACCAGGAAGCAGTGTTTATCCTATAAAACAGGGGTTTTTCATATTACATTAGGATGGGGCAGGCTGGAGCGGGGTCAAATATATATAGAGGGGAATGGAGATGGCAAAAGAGAAATTTGTGCGTAAGAAACCTCACGTAAACGTAGGCACAATCGGGCATGTAGATCATGGGAAGACCACGCTGACGTCTGCGCTCACTCGTAGTTTGGCGAAAAAGGGTCTGTCGAA
>QIEW01000266.1 GCA_003230535.1 bacterium | reverse complement strand
TCTTATTTATTATCCTGCTATTTATTTTCCCGCAATACTCTTATGCCAAAAAGCTGTTGGTCAATCAGGATGGTTCCGGAGATTATGCCGGCATTGCCGAAGCCTTGGAGGACGCCAAATCAGGCGACACCATATTGATTAAAGCCGGGGATTATCGGGAAAGTCTGGTAATTAAAAAGGATAATATCTCGCTTCAGGGCGAGGGCATGACCAAGACCAAAATTATAGCCAAAGAAGCCTTCGGGATTTGGGCAAAAGGCGTCTCAGGACTGCGTATCGAGGGTCTCTCCATTATATCTCACACCACCACCGGCCATGCGGCCATATTGCTGATAGCCGCCAAAGCGGATATCAGACAGTGTCTGATCAGATCCAAACCCAACGGTTACGGTATCTTCGCCGCAAAAGGCTCTGAGGCGACCCTGGAATATAATACTATCGTCGGAAACCAAAACGCAGGCGGAGTTAGATTTGATGGAAGCTGCCGGCTCTTTATCAAGCATAACATCATAACAGGCAACAGTTTCGGGATTAACAATCAGGAAGGCTCCTGCGCCGCCCACATCTCTTATAATGATGTCTGGAAGAACGGCAAAGACTATGCGGGCTGTTCGCCGGGCAAAGGGAATATCTCGAAAGACCCCCGGTTTGTGGACCGGGTTGCCGGAAACTATCAGCTTAAAAAGACCTCGCCTTGCTTACATGCCGGAGAAAAAGGCCAGGCTATCGGAGCTCAGGCCCGCCCCAAACCTGTGGCATCCCCGCCTTCCCGCCCGGTTAAAACGCCTGCCGCATCTATTCTGCCGCCCAAGTTGGAATTGAAGTATACTGTGGAGGAAGACGACCCGGATGGGGTGTTTAATCCGGGAGAGAAAATTGAATTAAAAATTAAAGTGAAGAACATCGGAGAAGGCAAAGCTGAAAAGGTATGGGTGAAGTTTACTTCCCCCTCCCCCGGTTTGAAGTCTTTCAGCCGGGAGATGGGAGCCCTTGCCCCAAACCAAGAGAAAGAGATCTCGGTAATCCTCTATGTCGCCCCGGGAGTTAAGGATGGGAAAGTTAAAGCTGCCTTGCGCGCTACTGCCGCCGGAGGGCATAAATCGCCGTCTAAGGAGATGAAAGTCACCTTTCTGGTTCCCAAACCGCCCCCCCCGCCCCCTCCGCCGACAGGAAGCCTTAAATTATCCTCCATTCCATCCGGAGCCGAGGTTTACCGGGACGGGAAAAAGGTCGGTATTACGCCTTTAAGCCTGGCTGAGCTTAAGCCCGGTAAATATAATTGGGAGCTTAAATTAAAGGGCTACCATCAGGCCGCAGCACAGGTGGAAATTGCAGCCAAAAAAGAAACTATTCATAAAGTAGAACTAAAAAAGCGTGACATACCAGCGGCTATATCCATAACATCACAACCGGCGTCCGCTTCCGTCTACCTTAACTCACACTTTAAGGGAACTACGCCGCTTAGTATTGAAGAATTACGCCCCGGAGAATTGAAATTTAAACTAAAACTACTTTTTCTCACTCCGGATAAGGGACTAAAATATGAAAAACAAATTACACTAAAATCAGGGCGGAACCAACTCCATATAGACCGGTTTACCAGGATTATCCCTCCGACAAAGATGGCTTTTATTCCGGCGGGAGAGTTCCAGATGGGAGGACTAGGCCGGGGGGCGAAAGACGAACGGCCGCCCCATAAAGTATGGCTGGAGGGATTTTTCATGGATTATCATGAGGTTACCAACGCTGAATTTGATAAATATATCCTGGCTGGCGGAGCGCCGGCCCCACCTTCAGGGAAAGACATTAACTTCAATGCACCCTCTCAGCCGGTGGCGGGGATAACCCATGCTGAGGCGGATAAATTCTGCCGCCTGCGCGGTAAACGCCTCCCCACAGAAGCGGAATGGGAAAAAGCAGCCGGCGGAGATAACCCAAGAACATATCCTTGGGGAACCGCCGCCCCTTCCGGCCGCGCTAATCTGATCACGCCGGATAACTACCCCTATACCGCACCTGTCGCGAGCTTTCCCGCCGGGGCAAGTCCTTACGGCTTACAGGATATGGCCGGGAATGTGTGGGAATGGTGCTCGGACTGGTATGCCAAGGATTATTACAGCAAAAGTCCGGCAGCCTGCCCAGGAGGTCCAGATACCGGAAAATATAAGGTGTTGCGCGGCGGCTCCTGGGATAGTCCCGGTTATGATGCCCGGGTTTCCCGCCGCTGGCGCTATGACCCAAATAGTCGCCGAAATTACATCGGCTTTCGTTGCGCCTGGAGTCTATAACCAAGGTGTCACTGCAACAGGCCAATATTATCGCCACCACCATATTGATAATCCCAAGGAAGCCTCTGGATTTCTTCCTAATTGAATGGTATGATAAAAAGTAAGTTTATACCCGAATAATTCGGGATCATAAACACGCTCCCGTTGGTCGCTTCCATAGCGGGAGTTTTCAGTAATTTGTATAAAAATTTTGTTTTTTGGCCGTTATTTTGTAAGTAGCTGTATTCAAATAACAGCATCAATGTTTGCCTTGAATTTATGAATAATCCGGGTATGCAAAGTTGCGGCTCAAACCAATACGGCGCAGATCATGTCCGCGTCCTGACCTGATAAGTAACATTATGATTTTAGTGTTAAAACAGGCGGGAAAAGGGTTATAATTGATATAGCAAAAAAAGAGGGTTAGTTTTATATATTTACGATCCCAGGGGGGGAAAGTATAAACCTATTTAACAAAGGGGGGGAAAGATGAGAAGCAAGTTTGGTCTGATCTTGGCAGGATTGGTTCTGCTTTTATCCGGGAGTATAGTTCAGGCGGGGGACAAGGGGAGCGAGATGGTGCAGATACCGGCGGGAGAGTTTATCATGGGGCTCACTCTGCCGCAGACAAAAGAGGTGGCTAATTTACTGAAAGGCCAGTCAAAGCGCTACGAGAATACTACTCCGCAGCGCAAAGTCAAGCTGGAAGCCTACTTTATTGATAAATATGAGGCGACTAATACGGACTACAAAAAGTTTATGGATGCTACCGGACACAACCATCCCGTAGAGTGGGACGGCAATGATATTCCTGCCGGGAAAGAGAAGCATCCCGTGGTAGGGGTGAGCTGGTTTGATACGGAGGCTTACTGCAAATGGGCAGGGAAGCGCCTCCCTACTGAAGCTGAGTGGGAGAAGGCTGCCCGAGGCCAGGACGGTCGTTTTTTCCCCTGGGGAAAAAAGTTCGATAGGCGGAGAGCTAATATTGCCTCCAATGGGACTAAAGCAGTTGGTAAATACAAAAAGGGGATTAGCCCCTACGGAGTCCATGATATGACCGGGAATGTCTGGGAGTGGACGGCTGATAATTATCTGGCCTACCCTGGGAATACCATTCCGGATGAGTTTTATGGCAATGACCGCTATGTAGCCCGGGGTGGCTCCTGGTTTACGGATTCCTTTGATGCGGTATCTATATTTCGGGAGAAATATTCACCAAATACCGATTTTGACGATGTCGGTATCCGTTGTGTCCGTTAGGCGACTTCTTTTGGGGCAATTATGACGGCTAAACGGCTCGTGAGAATGGTTTATTTTCTCATGATCAGTGACATTTCCGGGATGAACCCTTATTTTGGTTCAGCTTCCTTAAATACATTCAAGAGATGGGGCAATAACTGTTTTTTGCGGGAAAGGAGACCTTTTAGCTCGGCCACATGGGGCTCCAATATATGATAGTTCAGGCGGTTACAGAGGGAGGTGCGGCCATCAAAGGCTAATAAGCTGCTGGAGGT
This sequence comes from bacterium, assembly GCA_003230535.1. GTDB lineage: Bacteria > SZUA-182 > SZUA-182 > SZUA-191 > SZUA-191 > SZUA-191. Next base: position 137 of record QIEW01000266.1, on the reverse strand, counting down.
GGAAATGTCAGTAACCATAAGCGCGGCAAACTGATAGTCCCGCGCCTGCCTTATTTTTACAATTTGTTCTATTAATTCGGATTTCATCCGGTAAAATTCCGTAAATCCGATTACCTCCACTTGCCCTACTCCGAAAG
>QIEW01000469.1 GCA_003230535.1 bacterium | reverse complement strand
CTACCCTGTGCAGTCAGGTCCTCAGACCTGACTGCCACAAGGCAGAAGAGGGTTCCTACAATTAAGGTATAATAATGCTTGAGACTATTTCTTATCAGACAATGCTGGGTTTTCCGATACTGACCTGGATTGTTTTTCTACCGACTGTCGGAGCGTTGTTGTTGCTGTTCTTTAAGCCTACACACGTAAAGCTGATTAGAAGTTTTACGCTTGCCGTCACCATCCTGGATTTTCTGGCCATAATACTTGTGGTACGTTTTGAGAGCGGCGTCTCCCACATGCAGTTTGTAGAACATGTAGATTGGATACCATCTATCGGGGCCAGCTATCACCTGGGGGTAGACGGGATCAGCGTCCTGCTGGTGTTCCTGACAACCTTAATAGGGGCGGTCGCCATACTCTCCACCTGGCAGGCCATCACCTCCAAGGTCAAGGAATTTATGATCGCCATCCTCTTCTTGCAGACCGCCATGCTGGGCGTGTTTGTCTCCCTGGATGTCCTGCTATTCTATCTTTTCTGGGAAGCTATGCTCCCGCCGATGTATCTGATCATCGGAGTATGGGGCTCCGACCGCCGGATCTATTCCGCCTTTAAGTTCTTTATCTATACTATGGCGGGCAGCTTACCGATGGTATTGGGCTTGTTAGCCTTATACTTCAATTATCATACCTATGCGGTGGCTCATAACCTGCCGCAGCTTTACAGTTTTAACTTACTGGATTTTTACGCTGTGCCTTTACCTGTCCATACGCAGATGTGGGTCTTCTGGGTGTTGTTTATCGGGTTTGCAGTGAAGGTGCCCATGTTTCCATTTCATACCTGGCTGCCTGACGCCCACACCAATGCTCCCACCGCAGGCAGCGTAATCTTAGCCGGTGTCCTGCTGAAAATGGGGTCTTACGGATTTGTGCGTCTCAGCCTGCCGCTGCTGCCGGCGGCGGTCGTTAAATATATGCCCGTTATGCTGGCTTTATCAGCGGCTGCCATCCTCTATGGAGCCTGGGTGGCCATGAACCAGGATGATATGAAGAAACTGGTCGCTTACTCCAGCGTAAGCCATATGGGTTATATCACTTTGGGAATCTTTGTTTTGCAACCTACAGCGGTCAGCGGGGCCGTGCTTCAGATGATTAACCATGGTCTCTCCACCGGTGCGCTGTTCCTGTTGATCGGATTAATCTACGACCGCCGGCATACGCGATTAATATCAGAGTACGGCGGCTTACATAAGGTCATTCCGGTCTATACGGCCTTTTTCGCCCTTATGATGCTGTCGTCCATGGGTGTTCCGGGCCTGAACAACTTTGTCGGAGAAATCCAAATATTAATTGGTACCTATAAGGCGAACCACTTCTATTTTGTAATTGCGGTGGTGGGAATACTGGCTACTGCGGCCTACCTGCTGTGGCTCTTCCAGCGGGTTGTTTTAGGCGAGGTCACCAACCCGGCCAATAAGGGGCTGAAGGATCTGTCCTTCAGGGAGGTAGCCACTCTGCTCCCGATAGCCATCATGGTCTTTTGGATCGGTTTCTATCCCACTCCTTTTATAAAGATTATTCGCCCTTCAACCGACTGGATCGTAAACCAGTATACCAACAACCAAGCTAGCTTAAAAAAACCTGTTCAGCTTGCTCATTCTCAAATCAAAAAAAACGAGGTAGATCAAAATAATCAAGGTATGGGAAGATGATATCAAAATTATAATTGAGCAATTTGTGGATTATCTGTTGCCTGAGCTAACTCCTTATGAAGCCGCAATCTATATTTACCTATTGCGTAATTCATTTGTAAAGAATGGTGTTTCTGGAGTGCGAGCTGGTAAAAGAACAATCGGTTGTGGAATAGGATCAAGAGGAGCAAAAACGTCTTATACTCAGGTAGCTAAAGTTTTGAAGAAACTTGAAGAAAAGGGATGTATTAAAGTTGGGGATACAAATAGAAATGGTACGCTATACATTGTTAGCCTACCTAAAGACATCCCGTTAGTAACTGGAAAAATAGAGAGTCTTTTGCACCAAGATATGGAAGAGGATTATTTTAATGATCCAGATAAAAGGCGTGAAGTATTTGAAAGAGATAAATGGGTTTGCAAATATTGTGGAGAAAAGCTTCTTCCAGAAAATGTTACCTTAGATCATTTTACTCCCCAAAGCAAAGGTGGTAAACATAGTAAAGAAAATCTTAAGACCTGCTGTTTGCTTTGTAATGGCATAAAATCAGGAAAGACTTATGAGGAGGCAACACCATTTTTATTAAAAAGTATTCAGGAACGGAGAGCGAGATTGCATAAATGATATTGGATTGTCTAGCACATCAGATAAATCTCTAAGGGAAATATGAACCTGAACATAGAGAAAAATAATGCCAAATCTCAAAATTTTTTGTTATTTGAGTGTTAGCTTTTACCATTTCTCTGTGTTCCTCTGCGGCCTCTGTGGTTAGAAATAAAACTTAAGGAGTAAAGAATGGATTTAGCGCAGTTGTATCGTGATATGCAGGCCATACTGCCTGAGATGATACTGGCGGTGACTGCATTGCTGGCGCTTATCTTGGATTTTCTCACGAAATGCAAGAAGAGCTACCTGGCGTGTTTGTCTGTGGCGGGGATTAGTATTGCCGTCATCTCTGTCTGGGGTATCCCGACAGAAGGGTTGGCGTTTAGCCGGCTCCTCCATGTGGATTTATTCGCATTGCTCTATAAGCTGGTTTTTCTATCGGCTGGAGCGATGGTGATACTTATCTCCGGTGATTATTTGGATGTGCAGAATAAGCGGTCGGGGGAGTATTATGTCTTGGTGCTACTGGCAACATTAGGTATGATGGTTATGGCGGCGGCGGCCAATTTCCTGACCATGTATTTGGGTTTGGAACTCTCCTCGCTTTGTTTTTATATCTTATGCGGCTTGCAGACCAAGGATGCCCGCTCCAATGAGGCGGCCTTAAAATATTTTGTTTTAGGTTTGATGGCATCGGCCATCCTGATTTATGGGATATCGCTGATCTACGGCGCTACCGGCAGCCTGAGCTTAATCCGGATTGAGAAGGTATTGTCCGGTCAACCGGAAGGCTGGAAGAGCATCGGTTTGATTGCCGGTATGACCTTAACTCTGGTGGGGTTGAGCTTTAAAATTGCCGCGGTGCCATTCCATATGTGGGCGCCGGACGTATATGAAGGGGCGCCTACTCCGGTAGCGGCCTTTATGTCTGTCGGGCCCAAAATAGCCGCCTTTGCCGCCCTCCTGCGGGTATTGGTGGCGCTGTTCCCGCTTAGCGTACAATGGGGGGGTATTTTCGCCGTCATCTCAGTGCTGACCATGACGGTAGGCAACCTCCTGGCGCTTCGGCAGGAGAGCGTGAAACGGATGCTGGCCTATTCGGGGATCGCCCATGTGGGTTATGCCCTGATTGGCGTAGTAGCCGGTGCGTATTCCAAAGATATCGGCCTCTCCTCGGCCCTACTCTACTTCCTGATGTATTTTATGGCCAACTTAGGGGCCTTTGGTGTCTTGGCGGTACTCTGCCGGGGAGGACACACGGGCGAGACCTATGAGGAACTAAAAGGATTAGCTGCTAACTCGCCGCCGGCGGCGTTTTTTATGACTATTTTTATCTTTTCGCTGTTGGGTATTCCCCCTACCGGAGGCTTTATCGGTAAGCTGTGGGTGTTTGCCGCCGCAGTAAAATCTGACCTGATGTGGCTGGCGGCGGTAGGATTAGTTAACGCATTAATCTCTACGTATTACTATCTGCGGGTAATCGTGATGATGTACATGCATGAGCCGGAGGCGGAACAACCCGCCCCTGCCGCCTCCTATATGGCATACTCAGCCTTAGCCATTATGGCGGTTGTCACCGTCTTTATGGGAGCCAACCCCCGGCCATTTATCGAGCTGGCCCAACGCTCTATGGCCGCCATAATATAGCCCGATTTTTATTTATTGGGGCGGAGCCAGGCGCGCCAGTCGGGGCCGATATCGCCCCGTTTTTTGTAGCGCAGCATAGCATCCGGGCAAGGGCAGTTACGCTCCTTACTATGAAGGTGCAGCAGCGCCTGAGGCAGTATCTTAACCAAAGAAGCCAGCGACTTCTCCACCGCACTCTTTTTCTCCTCCGGCAAAGTTCCTTCAAACAATACCCCACTCCGATACTCTAAGGGTTTT
>QIEW01000038.1 GCA_003230535.1 bacterium | reverse complement strand
GCTTACAAAATAACGGTCAAAAAACAAAATTTTCATGCAAATCACCGAAAACTCCCGCTATGGAAGCGACCAACGGGAGCGTGTTTATGATTCCGAATTATTCGGGTAACAAAAAACCGGAAGGCGCATCCGTAATGATGATAAGGGAAAAAGATATGAATATCAGCAGCACAAAGGAAAGCAAATCAAGATGAACAAAGCGCCTATTCGGTGCGGGTTTAAATCCCCCCTGTCCCCCTTTATTAAAGGGGGGAACCCAGCTTCTGGGAACCCGTTGTCTCCCCCGTAGAATATGGGGAACCAGTTATTCCCCCCTTTGGCAAAGGGGTATTAAGGGCAATGCAGTTCACTTAAGCCAAATTGGCCTAGAAACGTTAGGAATAATCATTTTAGGTGGTGGTAGGTTCTCAAACCTGCCACTCATTCAGACTGTCGGGTTTGAGAACCCGACAGCACATGAAATAATCATTTAGTGTCATTCCTGCCCCTGCCTTCGCAGGGATAAACTTCAGCAGGAATCCATAGGTTTTTAATCGGCCTGGATTCCTGGTCAAGCCAGGAATGACAAAGGGCATATGTCCTTAAGTGAACTGCATTGGGATTAAGGGGGATTTTTCACAGCCACAAACAGGTTTGTGGTATCTTATTGTTTTAGTAAACCCCAAAAATGGGATTTCCTATACTATGAACTTAGGGTTAAGTATCCTGGAGAAAATAGCCGTATTCGGCTATTTTATGGCCGCGGTGCACTACTTGGTGTATCTGCTGTTTGTTGTCAAGCGGAAGTTGACCCGGTTAGGGGTAATTTTTACCGGCGTGGGATTTGCCGCCCACTCACTGTATTTGATCTTAAAATTAATTAGTTCCGGTTATATGCCGTTTTCCAACACTAACGACACGATCTCCTTTTTTGCCTGGGCAATGGTTTTGGTATACATGATAGTGGAACGACGATTTAAGATGCAGGTATTCGGCTCGTTTGTGTTGCCGCTGGTGTTCCTGTCCAGTCTTTACTCATCGGTTATCCCCAAGCAAATGGAGCCCGCCATTACCTCAGGGAAGAAAATATTTCTCCTGCTCCATGTAACCACGGCATTTGCAGGATTTGCTTCATTTGCCCTGGCTTTCTCGGCGGCGGTTATGTATCTAATCCAGGAAAATCAGCTTAAATCCAGGCACTTAAGTCATCTGTTTTTTCGGCTTCCTTCCCTGAACTCCTTGGAAAAACTAAGCTGCTACTGTATTTCATATGGCTTCCCTATACTTACGGTTTCGGTAATCGTGGGACTGTTATGGATCGCCGCTACCCGACCTTCCATCTGGCATTGGAAACCGGTAGAGTTGTGGTGGTTTGTTTTATGGGTATCATATGCGGTGCTCCTACAAGCCAGGCTGCTTATAGGTTGGCATGGCCGCAAAGCTTCCTACCTGGCAATTGCGTTGTTTATGATCTCTTTTGTCTCGTTTTTAATTTAGGCGTATGAAACTAATTTTAGTTGGATTAAGTCATAAAACCGCACCGGTTGAAGTAAGAGAAAAGCTGGCTTTTCCTGAAAAACATTTACCGGAAGCCCTAAAAAGCCTCCATGGTTGCCAGGGAATTCGGGAAGGGCTGATCCTCTCTACCTGTAACCGGGTTGAGATACTGGTTCAGGTAGAGGACACTGGCTGCGGAGTGGAAATCGTGGAAGGATTTATTGCTAATTATAGAGATATTGCCCCGGAACTCTTCTTCCCCCATCTTTATGTGCATCTTAATGAGAAGGCGGTGCATCATCTGTTCCGGGTGGCTTGTAGTTTGGATTCTATGGTGGTGGGGGAACCTCAGATTTTAGGGCAACTAAAGGATGCCTATCAGGCGGCGGTAGAGGGCAAAACCGTCGGGCAGATACTCAATGGTTTGCTTCACCGGGCATTCAATGTAGCCAAAAAAGTGCGCACGGAGACCGGTATCGGCCAGAGTGCGGTGTCGGTAAGTTTTGCCGCCGTAGAGCTGGCCCGGAAGATTTTTGAGGATCTCCAGGACAAGACCGTGTTAATCCTGGGAGCCGGAGAAATGAGCGAACTGGTCGCCCAACACCTGATCTCCAATGGGGTGCACAATGTGCTCGTCTCCAATCGAACTTATGAGCGCGGGGAAGAGCTGGCGGCAAAGTTCACCGGTCAAGTGATCAGATATGAGAACCTCAAAGATGAACTGCATCGGGTGGATATTCTTATCAGTTCCACCGGAGCGCCGCACCTGGTTATCCATCACGAAGACGTGCAGCGGGCGGTACATACCCGCAGAAACAGGCCGATGTTCTTTATTGATATTGCTGTGCCCAGAGATATTGACCCTAAGGTAAATGAACTGGATGATGTGTATCTTTATGACATTGACGACCTCCAGGCGGTGGTAGAGGCCAATATTCGGGAGCGCAGACGGGAAGCAAAGATAGCCGAGGAAATAATCGCCAAGGAGACCCAACAGGTTATGGGTTGGTGGCGCAGCTTAGACGTGGTGCCTACTATCATCGACCTGCGGGGAACGATGGATAATATCCGCCAGGAAGAGCTCGCCCGCGCCTTGCCTAAACTAAAAAATCTTTCTCCGGAAGAAAAAAAGGCCGTGGACGTTCTGACCCAAGGATTAATTAACAAGATTCTCCATAAACCTATTGTTACGTTAAAGAAACATGCCAGCAACAATAATGTGCAGCCCTATATCGAAGTCATCAGAAAATTATTCGACCTGGATAAACATTAAGGTGGATTTAACCCGAATAATTCGGGATCATAAACGCGCTCCTGTTGGTCGCTTCCATAGCGGGAGATTTCGGTTATTTGCATGAGCCATTTTGTTTTTTGACCGTTATTTTGTAAATAGCTGTATTCAAATAATATATTCAATGTTTACCGTAGATTTATGAGTAATCAGGGTTAAGCCAAAGAACTTTTTTTCTAAAATAGCTCCCCAGGTGAGTATTATTATGTCTCCAAAAGGTAAAAAGTATACCCGAGAGGAAGTTTTAACACAGTTAGCTGCCGGCAACCGGAATTTTTCAGGAGCAGATCTAAGCGGAGCCGATTTGCGCGATGTCGATCTGCATGATGCCGATCTCCATGGGGCCAATCTCCGGCAGACTGATTTGCGCCGGATTAATCTTAACTGCGCTAATCTGAACTGGGCGGACATGCGGGGAGCGGATCTGCGGGGAGCCGAATTGATTTTGGACACGCTAACCGGAGCGGACCTGCGCCGGGCGGACATGCGCGGAGCGGATTTGGCCGGCGCAGATTTATCCGACGTTCTCCTCCATAAAACCAAATTACATAAAGGAGGTTTATACGGGGTAAAATACCAGCCGGAGCAGCTACATAATCTGCTTATTGAATGATATCCTTAGGGGCTTGGAAATATCCAATATACCGTTTTAGGATGAAAAGTAATGTTTTTTCTGTGGTGTCAGATTCTCAAATCTTCTGTGGTGTCAGATTCAGGAAACCTGACACCTCCTAAAACCGCCAGTCAGGTCTGAGGACCAAGTTACATTCAAAGATAAACTAATTATTCTTGATCTTTTTTGATCTTTCGGTTTGTCTCAAGCCGAAAGCGCTAAGGGCGGCGGCGCCCTTTTGGGTTTCACAGACCGAAACATCTATAACGCGGATTATTCATAAATTCACGGTAAACATTAATGATGTTATTTGAATACAAGTGATTATATAATAACGGTCAAAAAACAAAACGGCTCATACAAATTACCGAAAACTCCCGTTGTGGAAGCGACCAACTCCGAACGTGTTTATGGAATTATTCGGGTTAAAGACATGTGTATTTAAACACCCAACGCACTCAATTTAGGTAAAAAAATGGATCCAATAACTCATGGTCTTATAGGATTTACATTAGGCAAGTCTGTTTGGTTTAAACCTGAAGATAA
>QIEW01000255.1 GCA_003230535.1 bacterium | reverse complement strand
GGCGCTTATGCTCCATATAATAATCCTGGAGATCCAGCGGCCCGTAGGTCACCGGATGTTCGGTATCCAAAAGCGGGTGGGGGGCCTGATAAGTCCCGATAAAGTCTCTCACCTCGCTGTCTTCGAAAAATTCCATCCTTTCTATGGAATGGCTGATGATAAATCCATCCAGGCAGACCATGACCGGTAAGCGGACATCTTTATGTTCGGAGATCAGCACCGCCTGAATTAAGTTATCATAAGCTTCCTGGGCGGTCTCGGAGTAAAGTTGTATCCAGCCGGAATCCCTGGCTCCCATGGAGTCGCTGTGGTCGCAGTGGATATTAATCGGGGCGGACAGCGCCCGATTTACCAACGTCATCACCATCGGCAGGCGATTACCGGCGGCAATATAAAGCATCTCCCACATCAGCGCCAACCCGTTAGCCGAGGTGGCCGTCATCACCCGACCGCCGGCTGCCGCTCCCCCGATACAGGCGCTCATGGCGGAATGCTCGCTCTCCACCGTCACCAACTCCGTATCCACCAGCCCATCCGCCACATAGCTGGCAAACTGCTGCATGATTTCGGTGGAAGGGGTAATAGGATAGGCGGCGCAAAGATCCGGATTAATCTGCCGCATCCCGTTGGCTATTGCTAAATTACCAGTCGTAGCTACTATCTTTACCATTCGTCTCCTCCTTGGTTATTTAAAGTCAGAACTCTCTGGACATGTGTACTGCGTTCTATATTAAATAGCTGTTATTGTAATTTTACCAAACCTCTAAGGGACTTGGAAATATCCGATATACCGTTTTAGGATGAAAAGTAATGTTTTTTATGTGGTGTCAGATTCTCAAATCTGACACCAGCTAATTGCTGGTCAGGTCTGAGGACCTGACCGCACAGAATTACCTCCTCCTCCGATAATGTTTCTAAATAAAGTTCAATAGCCTCTTTCATATTTCCCATAATTTCCTCTAAAGAATCACCTTGTGTTTGGCATCCTTCAAGCTCAGGAGAATATGCATAATATCCATATTCATCATGTTCTATAACAATGCTGACCCGGTAAGACATCCCTATCTCCCCCTTCCATTATTAGCTGGTAAGCATCTTGAATATTCTCTTCCAACTCCTGAAGAGATGCACCCTGGCTAAACACACCCGGCACTTCTTTCAGCCTACCGACATACCAATTGTCATCCAGCCAATATTCTAAGGTAAAATGCCTAACCATGACTCACCTACCCCCTATTTCTTTATAATGCTGCTCAACCTAAAATAACCGCATTACTTCATCCCTGCACCACTTTGCCTTCCTGGCATAAGCTGCATAAAAAGTACATCCAGCGCTAACCGGGGGTTAGCGTTCCGGCGAATAATAGCTTCATGGGACTGATAAATAGCCGAGATTTTCTCCTGAAGCTCAGCTATAGAGTATAAACCAGCCCCCCCGGCCAGCCTTTCTCTTTGATCCTGATAAGCCAGTTCCTTACCCGTTACTCCGTACTGCCATAAGAGTAAATCCCTAAACCAAAGCAACAGCCATTTGAGGTGCCGCTCCAACTTAGTTTTATCTTTATCTTTGGCCAATGAGGCCGCCCAGGTTAGGAACGCCTCCTTACTCCGGCCTAACTTTTCCAGGTTTGCTAAGACAGCTTCCCGTTCTTTGAGTAAGACTTTTTGGTCGAAGCTGTATGCGGCGCTGAGGCTTCCTTCAGCAAAGAAAGCCAATGAATGTGCGTCGGCGGAAGCCAGACCGCAACTCTCCGCCAATACATCCTCGATGATGGACGCAGGCAAAGGACTAAACTCCAACCGCTGGCATCGGGACACTACGGTAGGCAACAGATTATGGATACCGGCGGAGATTAGAATAATTAAGGAATGAGCCGGCGGCTCCTCCAAGGTTTTCAACAGACAATTAGCCGCCGCCGTGGTCATCTTGTCAGCCTGATCGATGATGAATACCTTGTAACGGCCCTCAAACGGTTTATATGATATCTCATGCTGCATTGTCCGGATAGCTTCTATTTTAACAAAATTTCCGTCCGGCTCATAAAGTTTTACATCGGGGTGAATTTGTTTCTTAATCCTCCGGCAAGCCGAGCACTCAAGGCACGCCTCCGCTGTCAATTTATCCTCCTCCTGGCGGAGACAATTTACCGTTTGGGCTAATACCTCGGCAGTAGTCTTTTTTCCCACCCCATCCGGGCCGTAGAACAGGTAGGCATGGCTCATCCGGCCATGGGTGATCATCCTCTTGAGAAAACCTATCGCCTTCTCCTGCCCTCTAATCTGTGCAAACCCCATATTATTCATAAAAAACCAGGTAGAACCTGGAAACATTAAGTTGTTAGTGGTAGCTAATCTTAATAGTTACAGTAAATTATCAATAAAAAACGATTTCTTCTTTCAGGAAAAGTCGATCCAGGGGAATAGTTCTCCCCCAAACTTCCCGGTTTATTGTTGCCGCTCAGTTATAAAGGGAATAATCTTATGTATATATATGTGTGTGGCGCCCAGCCAACTCTGGTAATTGGAGGGTCACAGAAGAGTTTCGACCTTGCTTAATCGGGGGCTTATACGAACTTAGCGCTTATAAGACATTGCCTTGGCGCTTTACCAGGAGGCTCAGAATATTAGGAAATATATTTGGATAAGTCTTTCAGTTTGCTGCCAGTCTGTCAAGTTGCTGGGCAGCTTTTTCCCATACCTCATCTACGGTAATAAGCCTCAAGCATTCCAAGCTATTACATCGCCGCTGAAAGCACCCGCTGCATGAAAGCTTAGGGTGGACTATCTCATGCCGGGGGCCGTATGGGCCGTTGCGTTGGGGATCGCTGGGGCCATACAGCGCCACCGTTGGAACACCCATGGCCGCCGCGATATGCAACGGGCCGGTATCCGGGGCAATAAACAGCTTAAAGCAGCGGATAAGCTCCACTAGTTGACAAATACTGGTTCGGCAAGCCAGATAAGCTCCCGGCCCGATCCCGTCTACTATTGCACGCGATAGTTTCTCCTCCCCCGGCCCCCAACAGACCACTACCCGCACTCCCGACCGGGCTGCCAGTCTTTTTCCTAGCTCCACATAATTATCTGCTCCCCAGCGCTTAGTCTCCCAGGCGGCCCCTGGATTTACCCCGACGAGAACCGCCCGAGGCTCTCCCGCCGCTGCTCCAGTACAACCGCTTAAGGCTAAAAATCTTGTTATGTCAACTTTTTCTTTCAGGAACGGGCCTAATTTTATTGCCGTTTCCTGAACTCCAAAGCTATGTTCATCAGGATTGTGCCCTTCGGCCTTGGCGCCCTCCAGCCTCCGAGTCCGGGTTGTCTCGGGCCAGAACCCTAAACAGCTCAAAAACTCCAGGTTTTGCTCGATAATATGTTTTCTGCGGGGAACAATCCGCTGGGTATAGAATATCGAGGCGACCGGTTCCCGGGCATATTCCCGCGCGAAACCTACCCGCCTCTTGGCCCCGGTGATATAAGCCAACACGGCTGATTTTAGCAGCCCCTGAAAGTCTAAAACCAGATCAAACCGCCTCTTACGCAACGGTCTGATTATATCCCTTATCCTCCGCCAAGTTCCCCTGTTGGATGAATTTCTCTTCCATTTCCTGATAGATACGGCAATTACATCATCTAAATCCGGATGTCCTCTAAGCAACTCCTGGTATTGCTCCTCGACTACCCAGGCAATATAAGCCTGCGGATACATCTTTCGCAGCCTGGATATCGCCGGTAAGGCATGAATTATATCTCCTAACGAACTTAAACGTATAATAGCAATCCGGTTGGGGTGTTCCATTTATTGGATAGCTGGCTTTAAGAATTAATCGGGCGGGAGTAGGGATTTGATCCGCTCAATAAGGTCGCTGGTGGAGTGGGTCTTGGGGTCGCCGGTAATCGCCACCGACCCGCCATAGGAGCGAACCAGCGGAGCCTCAGGCA
>QIEW01000471.1 GCA_003230535.1 bacterium | reverse complement strand
GAACTCTGCTTTGTAGACCATCCCGGAAGCTGAAGCCTGGCTTTTTGCCACAACATATTTCTCTCCCCCGTTTGATTCTATGGTATAAGTGGAATGCCTTTTTATTTTTTCAAAATGGAGGGGCTCCCAACTCTCCAGGTCATTAAAATCTTCCCGAAACAGGGTCGCGGCATATGTAGTTTGGGCTGCAAAAACAAATAACAGAAGCAGGATATGCCGCATCTTATCGTCTCCAGGTAAGCCAGACATTAATCAAGCTCTTTACAAATGGGGTCAGACGAGTCCGGCTATACATATCCGCTGTATGTTTGATGGCTTCAGACTGTGTAGGATAGGGATGGATCACGTTCGCGATTTGTTTAAGCCCTAAGTTGCCCACCATAGCTAAGGTAAATTCGCTTAACATTTCACCGGCGTGCCGGGCGACGATAGTAGCCCCCAAAATCTTGTCGGTACCTTTTTTAACCAGCGCCTTCACAAACCCGTCTTCTTCTCCGTCGGCAATAGCTCGATCTATATCGGCCAATGGCACTTTGAATATATCCACAGGTATTCCCTTATCTTCCGCCTCCCTCTCAGACAGCCCCACATGGGCGACCTCGGGATCGGTATAAGTGCACCAGGGAACGACCAGGTCAGATAACCTCTTGCGGCCTTGGAAGAGGGCGTTCTCAATCACAATCCGTGCGGCGGCATCGGCGGTGTGGGTAAACTTGTATTTCAGGCAGACATCTCCGGCGGCATATATGCGGGGATTGGAAGTGTGCAGCCAATCATTGACCTCCACTCCGGTTCGTTTGCCATATTTAACTCCCGCAGCTTCCAGATTTAACCCCTCGACATTGGGAGCGCGTCCCGCTCCGACCAGAATTTCATCGATGTTCCCGACCATTTTTTTCAAAGTAAATTATTTTTCCGCTCTTGTTTTTAACCACCCGCTGTGGTTTATATTCCAACTCCAGGTGCAGACCGTCTCTGACAAGTTGCTGCTGGATGATCTCGGCGGCATCAGCGTCTTCCTTATTCATAATACGCGAATATTTATGAAGAAGGGTCACTTCACAGCCCAGTCGGCAAAATGCCTGGGCCAACTCACACCCCAAAGGCCCGGCGCCTATAACCGCCAATCTAGGCGGACGTTCAGTGAGATTGAAGACCGTTTCGTTGGTTAGGTAACCGGCTTCAGCTAGACCTTCAATATTGGGCTGAGCCGCCCGGGCGCCAGCGCTGATGACCGCTTTTTGGAAATGCAGTGTTTTCCCGTCTACTTCCAGGGTTTCCGGCCCGGAGAATGACCCGTTTCCCAGGAATATATCTATTCCTAACTCCTGAAACCGTTTGACAGAGTCGTGACGGCTGATTTGAGCCCTCAAACGCCGCATACGCTCCATAACGGCCGAAAAATCGACTTTCACGTTATCGCCGTTGAGAAGAATGCCGAACTCCCTGGCCTTGCGGATCTCATGAACCACACGGGAAGAACGAATTATACATTTAGAAGGTACGCAGCCGACATTCAGGCAGTCCCCCCCCACCAGGCGCCGCTCCACTAAGGCCACCTTTGCTCCCAATCCGGCGGCGCCGGCCGCCGTTACCAGCCCCGCCGGTCCGGCTCCAATAACCACCAGGTTATACTGCGGAGCAGGATCAGGGTTCTTCCAATCCTTCGGGTGAACATTGGAAAGAAGTTGAGAATTATGCTCATCTTCCGGTAAAACTTTCACTGCATTATTCATGGCAGATTACCTCCTTGGCCCGAATAATTCGGGATTTATAATACGCTCCCGTTGGTCGCTTCCATAGCGGGAGTTTTCGGTAATTTGTATGAAAATTTTGTTTTTTGACCGTTGTCTTGTAAATACATGTATTAAAATAACATCATCCATGTTTACCGTGGATTTATGAATAATCCGGGCTGGCAGTGGCGCTCTAGGTTTTCTTTTCTTTATCCTGTAACTTCCCCCGGGCATAACGAACTAAGAACGCCAGTATAATACCCGCGCCTGCTAATACTACGATTAGTCCCCAAGGGACCTCCCCTTGGGCAATACCTTTAGTAAAAGCATCCGCTCCCACCACATACAAAACCGTCGCCGGCAGCATACAAAGCCACGACCAGATGACATAAGTCCAAAAGGGTACCCGCGTAAGTCCGAAGCCGTAATTAAGCAGATTGAACGGGAAAATAGGCACCAACCTGGTAAGAGCGACGATAATCGCCCCATGCTCCTCGGTGAGTTTATCGAGCCGGTGAAATTTTTCATTCCTGGAGAGCCAGCGGGCAGCCGACTCACGGGCAAAATAACGGGCGATTAAAAAGGCCAAGGCGGCCCCAACGGTGGAGGATATGCTTACCAGTATCACCCCAAGTACCGATCCGAAGAGCGCTCCGGCGGCTACGGTAAGCGCCGAACCAGGAAGCGCGGCTACCACCGCCGCCGCATAGAGGAACACAAAAACCAGCGACCCCCAGGCTCCCAGGGAGCCGATCCACTCCCGTAAATCTCCCAGACGCTCGCCCAGCCCGAATACCCAGGCCAGAATGATGACAACAACAATAGCGGCGATGAGGACGACAGGACGCCACCAGCCGGGCGGTTTGCCTTGTTGGTTTGCGGGTTCATCCTGATCGATATCGTTTTTATCCGCCATATCTGCCCGGCGATCTTTTTCGGCGGCCATCTCTCTACATCCCTTCTTGTTTTGGAGGACATCTTACGCTGCCGTAAGAGCAAAAAACACAGCAGTTTCCTTCCCTGGGTTTCAAAAGTGTTTTACAATTCCGGCATTGGTAGAAAAACTGACAAGCGTCAGTAGGCATAGTTTCCCCCTTTTGGAAACCGCAGTGAGGACAGGTTATTATCGACTGTAATATCAAAGCTCTCTCATACCAGCGCGCCGCCGCAGGAGGAACCGCATCCGGCAGTGCAGCCGAAACAATAGTCATTGGTGACGATCCTGCGTTTTTCCAGTAAGCAAGGATCAAAGCTTTTTATGTGATCCGGGGCGCCATGGTCTATCGGATAGCCGAGCGCCAGGTTAAAATCACAATCATATAAGCTGCCGTCCCATCCGATGCTGATCTGATGTCTGCACATTAATTCTTCAATTGTCAGCGGGTTGAATGAAGACTTGAGAAGCATAAGATAATTCTGTTCTTTATTGTCCCGCCGGAGCCTGGACTTGAAGCGTCCAATCGGCATGTTACTGATAGTCAACAGGCGCGAGAAAGTGATGCCGAATTTTTCGCTAAGGGCGCGTCGATAGTCTTCTTCCAAAGCTGATTGATCGGGGGGTAAGTAAGGTCCCCCTGGATTGTAAATCAGGTTCAGCGGCAGATGGGGCTCAAAACCATAGCCTAAAGCATTCAGCCGCTTTAGGACCTCGATACTCTTTTCGTAGACTCCCTCGCCCCGCTGGGCCCGAACATTATTTTCCAGGTAGCACGGCAGGGAAGCCACCAGGTTAATCCTATGTTTTTGGAAGAATTGAGGCAGGTCTTCCAGACCCGGTTCTAAGAGCGCCGTAAGATTAGTACGTATCTGCACGGGGTAATCGTCATCGCGCAGGGACTTTACAAAACGGCGGAAGTTGGGGTTTAATTCGGGCGCCCCGCCGGTTAAGTCCACCAACTGACACTCTGCCCGCCTGGCCGCCTCCAATACTAATTCCATCGTGGCCCACTCCATGATCTCGGTCCGGCGCGGCGACGCCATGATATGGCAGTGCACGCACTCCTGGTTACAACGAGCCCCCAGGTTAACCTGGAGGGTTTTAATGTGGAGACTGTGTAACTTGCCTCCGGTAATGCTTTGCAGCTGTTTTTCAAAATTGTTCATAAATGTATCACTCCAACATGAAACCGGCGTTATCCGCGCTGATACTCCGCCCTCTCAAGGGGGGTACCCCTTCCGGCAAATCCCTGGATTTCCTATGCCTCCTAAAAGGTAGACAGAGCAAATTCCATAACCGGTTGTCTTCTTGTTTTTGATAGCCGCTCACGCCGATATCAATTTCCAACTGCGGCACATTGAGCCGCAAGCTCTTATGAATTATGTCCCACCACCGGAAAACAACCGAATAGTTGGAATTCATCTCCCCCCTTACCCTGGAATGATGGATGCCGTGCATGCGAGGCGTGACAAAAACTTTATTCAGTAAACGCTCGAAACGAATAGGCAGACGCACATTGCTATGATGAAAAATCGTACTGCATTGGAAAATCAACTCATAGAAGCCGTAAAGCGCGGGGGTAACTCCTATGAGAATTACCTGTAGCGCCCGAAAACCGGTAGAGTAAGCTATTTCCACCAAGTGAAACCGAAATGAGGTGGTCACATCCAGGTCAGGGTCAATGTGATGGATATTATGGAAACGCCGGAACAGGGGAAATACATGGTTTGCCCGATGCCAATAGTAAAAGGTAAGATCCATTAACAGGAAGCCCGCAATAAATTGACCGCTGTAAGGAAGCGGCACTATATATAACAGACCAAAAGTTTGACCAGCCGTCCATTTAATAAGGTTGGATGCGGCGGGGTTTACGAGATATGTCCCCATCGCGAAGACTAATCCCGAAAGACATAGGTTGGTGAGAATACGGCTTATCAAGGGTTGTTTTCGTTGCCGGAGCGGAAACCGAACCTCTAAAAACAATAGAAGACAGAACCCCCCGACAACTAAGATCGGCGCGATATATCCAACTTCAAGAGAAAAGTTGTCCATTGTATTATTTAATTCGGGATCATAAACACGCTCGGAGTTGGTCGCTTCCATAGCGGGAGTTTTCGGTAATTTGTATGAGCCATTTTGTTTTTTGACCGTTATTTTGTAAGTAGCTGTATTTGGCGCTAAGGGACTTAGAAACATTTTAAAGTACCGTTTGCGGTTTTTTTGTGCAGTCAGGTCCTCAG
Organism: bacterium; assembly: GCA_003230535.1. Lineage (GTDB taxonomy): Bacteria > SZUA-182 > SZUA-182 > SZUA-191 > SZUA-191 > SZUA-191. The sequence continues at coordinate 229 of QIEW01000471.1, read as the reverse complement.
ACCTGACTGCGGGTTAGGAGGTGTCAGATTTCCTGAATCTGACACCACAGAAAAACATTATGGAATTATATCCTAAAACAGTATATTCAGACCTCGTAATCCGCCCTGCAAGAAAGAGGACTAACGCCAACAACATCCATGAATTGCAAGAATATTGGACACTCGTGTTTCGGGAGTCCCTCCCGAAACAGATCCATGTCGTGATAACAGCGGATTCATTTCGGGAAGG
>QIEW01000025.1 GCA_003230535.1 bacterium | reverse complement strand
TCTTGATTAGTAAATCCAGCCCAGGTGTAATATCGCTTCCAGTCAATAGATTTTAGTTCGCCATGCTCTTTGGCAATATAATAGAGTTCCGTTCCGGGATAGGGGGTGGTAATGGTAAATTGTGTCCAGTGGGCGTCCAGTTCCTTAGCAAATTGGATCGTCTGCTCGCTTTCGGCGGGCGTCTCGGTGGGAAGGCCGAGCATAAAGAACGCCCGGCTTTTGATTTTAGCCTCCTTAGTCCAGCGAAAAGCATCTCTGACCTGATCTAACGTTATTCCTTTTCTGATAATATCCAATAATCGCTGAGAACCGCTTTCCACCCCGTAATGAATGCCCCAGCAACCTGCTTTTTTCATTGTCTTCAACAAATCCTGCTGGATTAAATTTACTCTGGTCATACAGCTCCACCTGATTTTCCGATGCAGGTCTTCCTCAATTATCCGGCGGCATAACTGGTTGATAAATTTCTTATCTATGGTAAATGTGTCATCCCGAAAGAGAATTTCCTTTGCTCCATATTGCTCGATTAGGATTTTCATCTCTTTTACTATTCGGTCAACAGAGTGATGCCGATAATGATTACCAAATATTTTTGAGCAGTAGGTACAACGATAGGGACAACCCCGGGCGGTAAGTATAATATAGGCCGGAAGTTTTTCGTAATATGAAATTGAAGGGCGATAAATTTCCATCGGCAGCAACGACCGGTCCGGAATAGGCACCATATCCAGGTCAGATATAAACTCCCGCGGCGGAGTTATTACTACTTCATTTTCATTATTCCGGTAAGCAATTCCCTTTATCCCCGGGAGAGGCCGCTTATGTTCTATCCCTTCCAGAAGTTCTATGATGGTAATCTCCCCTTCGCCGATTACCGCATAATCTATCTCCGGGTTATGTTCCATAGTCTCTTTGGGGAGAATAGTAGGATGGGCGCCGCCCACAATCAACACTGATTGAGACGCTACCCGTTTAACGGTTTTAATTACCTCAAGCGCTTGGGGATAGGTGGGAGTAAGCATGGTGACCCCGATTACATCATAGGAGTTTTCTCCTAGGTACTGCTCCACCTCCGTTTGGGTATATTGTAGTGCCTCGCAATCCAGGATCTTCACCTGGTAGTTATGTTGCTTGAGCGCCGCGCCCAAATATGCCAAATTCAGGGGTTCGCTTTTGGGGCCGATTTTACCCAGCCTGGCCCAACCTGTGTCTTTTGAACTTAAAAATGGGGCGATTAACAACACCTTCATTGGTTATCTCCAACTCGAGGCTTCCTGCCCAGGACCATAATCCAGGGAATAGGCAGTTTTGTCTCTATTATGTTAATTTTGGCGCCGGTAAGCTCAACAAATTGTTTTTTAGTCCAATTTTGAATATGTATCGGGGGGTTCCCCAAAGTGGATAAATATTTCCCCCGCAACACATTTCCTATCCGCCATAGAGGCTCATGGGGGACACTGAACAAACAATAACTCCGGCTTACCCGTAAGCATTCATCCAAGCCTGCCAGAGGATGTTCCAAATGCTCTAAAACCTCACAAGCCGTTACAAGATCAAAAGAATTATCAGGATAGGGGAGCTGATAGACGGAGGCCACTCCAAAATTAATATCCCGGTGTAAGTTCTTAGCCAGGGAGATTACTTCCGGATAGAGATCCAGACCTTGAATAGCCGCCTTTTTAAAGTCCTTAATATATCGGGTTAAATACCCCTCTCCACAACCCACCTCTAATACCTTAAGAATCGGCAGCGGCCTGATTAATTCCCCTAATGCTTTTAGGAAATTTTGCATCAGGAGGTTAACTACATAATTGTCTGATTCATACTTATTGTATAGGTTTCCACCTTTATACATCTTATGGACGCGCCTTTTAATGCTCTTTTCTATCTGGGGTAATATTGGCGGATTACCAATAGTATCCCTTCCGAGCCTCGTAAAACTGAAAAGTAAGATTGAGGCCTTCTTCCAGACTGATTTTGGGTTCCCAGCCTAAAGCTTCTCTTATTTTGGTATAGTCGGCGATATAATCCCCCACGTCCATTAGCTTATATATATCAGGGTAGGGCATGAGTTTATAGCCCCCCTTGCCGGTAATTTGAATGAGAAGCTTTACTAATTCCAGAATAGAAATCGGCGCGCCGCCTATGTTATAGACCTGTCCCTGGGCCTGAGGTGAGGCGGCCGCTATCAGCATAGCCTCGACTACATCCGAGACATAAACTATATCGCGGATTTGCGAGCCGTCGCCGAAGACGTATATTTCCCGGTTTTCCAAAATAAGTTTGACGAACCAGTTTACCACTCCCAATTTATGATGCTTCATCAGATGTCGCGGGCCGTAGGTATCCGTCAGGCGCAAGACAGTTGTCGGCAGACCGTGAATGGTATTATAGAGCAGATAATATGCTTCGGCAAGAGCGTTATGAAGACCGTTAGGACTTAGCGGCCGCAAGGGATGCTCTTCGTTTACCGCCGCCTGCTGCTTCCTGCCATACTGATGCCGGCCTGCGGCAAATAGAATCCGCGCTCCAGTGTCCTGCTGACGGCACGCTTCCAGTAAAGTAAGATGCCCCCGACAAACTATATCCAGGTCATAGAGAGGATTATATAGACAGTCCTGTGAATTATGGGTGCCGGCTAAGCTAAAAATATAGTCTTTAGTTTTTACCAGGTTAACCAGGCTGTGTGAATCGCGAATATCGGAAAAATTTACCTGCACTTTATCTTTGATATCGGCAATATTAGCCAAATTCCCGCCAAACTCCGGCAGCATAGCATCTGCCAACAATACCTCCGCACCCAGTTCTACCAGGCGATGCGCCAGGTTACTGCCTAAAAAACCTAATCCACCGGTGATTAAGACTTTCTTGTTCCTATAGGCTTCTGCCAAATCCATCTTTTTATCCTCCTGATCGGTCAAGAATATAACAGCTGCCGGCCGCTTGCTTATGGTTGATTACTTTATCAATATTTTAGTAGACGCTGTAACTTCGTTGCCGGCAGGCAATCTACTTCATCCTAAAAATAGACACAACTCTATCATGATGGTTTAGTAAAAAATTGTCATTCCCACGAAAGCGGGAATCCATACCGATTCTAACTATCTGAAAATATTGGATTTCCGTTTGCACGGGAATGACATAAATATAGAGCTTCTTGCAAAAGTCATTTTAAAAAAAGTTAGCCATACTATATGTTGGGGCAGTGGCCCCAACACTACCCATATAGGGCAGGCCAGGGCCACCGCCCTGGCACTTTTGCAAGAGGCTCTATAGACGGGTCTTTATCAGACATCCAGGTTATGTACTGCTTTTACTAAAGCCGCCAGCTTTTCATGATCTTTCCTGCCGGGTTCAATCTCGACCCCGCTGCAAATATCAACCCCGTAAGGTTGAACCTGGTTAATAGCTGAAACAATATTATTAGCGGTCAGCCCGCCGGATAGGATGATCCGGCCAAATTCCTTGGCCGCCGCCGCCAACTTCCAATCCCCAAGCCTGCCTGTCCCACCGGGAACCCCCGGCTGATAGGCGTCTATCAGCAGCGCCCGCACCTTCCAGGCGCCTAAGCCGGTTAACTCTTGTCTGTCTTTCAGCCGGAAAGCTTTAATGACCCGGCCCAAAAAAGCCTCCGCTGCATCCGGCCGCTCATGCCCATGCAACTGCACCAAGTCTAAGGCGCAATAACCCATTATCCGGCGGATGGATTCTGCCGGCTCGTCTACGAATACTCCTACGGCGGTCATAAAAGGGGGTAAGGCGGCTATTATCCTTCTTGCGATCTCAGGCGTTATATAACGCGGGCTGGGGGGCCAGAAATTAAACCCAAGCGCTTCTACTCCCAATTCAGCGGCAGCTTCTGCGTCTTCTACCGTAGTAATCCCACATATTTTTATATGTACCATATTTATTGCTACAAGGGCGGCCTTTAGACAACCTTACGGCGTATTTTTCAACCTTAAACCGTAGATAGTTTATTTATATGGATTTGATTTAGCCCTTCCCTTAAAAGCTCTGCTTTCTCCCGCCCAACTTACATTGTCAAGATAATCCTGTCCCTTACCCGCTACATGTACCATCCATAGCGCCGGCTTTAAGTTTTCCCGAATAAGTTCGGGAATTTCGCTTTGAGGGGGCTGAAAAGTATCTCCTACTTCAATTGTGGCGCCAAAAACTTTATTTTTAGTCGTCTGCTCGCCATACATCCAGTCATCAAAATCGCCGTTGGTATTATAAATAATGTTATCCTTTGCATTCCCGTAGATATAACCGTTTCGCCGACTGTAAATCCGGCCCAGTTTTTCAAATATTGGGTGGTCTTCCGTGTCTTCGTCAATATACCCCCACGGGAAAAGAAACAGACGGCCGTAGCTGTGATAAGAAAGAGATATAACAAAATCATGGTTTTCCGCCAGATTTCGTATAGCTTGAGCCTCCGGTTCAGAGAAAGGCGCCGTACCCCGGTAAGTTTCCGACCAAGGGTAAGGGCTGGATCCAGAATTATTATAACCCCACATAAAGCCATAGTTTCGATTGAGGTCTACTCCCTGATATGATGGATTACTATAACCATTGGTATTGCGGTTTTTCCTCCACATTGGATTGCCCCCGGCAACATAGGCGTGACCATCCGGATTAAGCATCGGCACTACCCATATCTCTCTATTATCAACAAGAGATTTAACGCGGGGATTCTGGGAATACAATTTTGTTAAAGTTCGAATAATAGCAAGCGGTATTTCTACGGTAACTATTTCTCGTGCATGATGACACCCTACAATAAGCACATCCGCTTCCTCCGGTTCCTCCAGATCGGGGGTATCTGAAATCTTCATCGCCCAGATATCACGGTCGGCCAGACCTTCGGTTTTCTCCCAACCATCTCCAATATCTATAAGACGGGCGATGTCAGGGTACATAGCCGCCACTTGCTGCATTTCTTGAAGCATCTCATCGTAGGTGTGGTAATTCCCTAAGTTGCCGTCTATATTAATATTTTCTTCAAAATTTCTGACCAGATCATCAATTAATATATTCACCTGCCAGCCCTCTTCCCGCAGCTTTGCCAACTCCGCATCAGAGACCACTACCTGAATAGGAGAAAGGGCCCCCTCAGTGGCGATATCCATATCCATTTGCTGAAGCTTGAGTATATCCGAAGGATCATCTATTTCCACCCCAACCAACATCTTTCTCTCTCCGGCAAAACTCCCGGAGGAAGTCCCGATAACCATAAGCAGGCAGAAAAGCCCCGTCAATAAAATTAATTTCGGCATCTGTTTTTTCATATGTTCACCTATTTATTAAGGATTTACAAAGGATTGCGTAAATTCCACCAGCGCCTTAAGTTTATCTCGCGCCGCTCCGGAAAAGATAGTCTCACGCGCAAGATTAACCCCGTCTGAAAGCGACTTGACTTCTCCGGCCACTAATAAGGCCGCAGCAGCATTCAGGGTTACAATGTCCTGGACTGACCTGGCCGGACCTGCCAAAATATCTCCCCGCAGAATAGTTCCAACCATCTCTGCATTTTCCGGGGGGGTACCTCCTTGGAGATCACGAGGGTCAGCTTTGTCTAGACCTAGTTCCCCGGGTGAGATAAAGTAAGTACGCACTTCGCCTCGGTGGTATTCGGAAATTTTAGTGCGAGTAGTCGTAGTAACCTCATCCAGACCATCCTCCCCATGCACTACTAAAGCTCGGGTGGTTCCCAACTTGCCAAGCACAACAGCCATCACCTCGGTTAACTCCGGCGCGTAAACTCCCAGGAGTTGATATTGGGCTCCTGCCGGATTGGTGAGCGGGCCTAATATATTAAAAATAGTGCGAAAGCCCAGCTCTCTTCTGGGAGATGCGGCATACTTCATAGCCGGATGAAGTAATGGAGCGAACAAAAAGCCTATTCCCACCTGGTCAATACACCGCCCCATCTGGGTAGAGGATATGTTAAGCTTAACCCCCAGCTCCTCCAGTAAATCCGCGCTGCCGCAGGAGCTTGAGACCGCCCGGTTGCCATGTTTGGCTACGGCTACTCCGGCTCCGGCCACCACAAAAGCAGCTACAGTAGAAATGTTGAAAGTATGCTTCATGTCCCCGCCGGTACCGCAAGTATCGACTAGTTTCCGCGCCCTGTGCGGAACAGGGAGCACCTTAGCGCGCATAGCCCTGGCACAGCCGGCAATTTCGTCCGGGGTCTCGCCTTTTAAGTGCATCGCGGTGATGAAGGCGGCAATTTGAGCGGAAGTGGCTTCACCGCTCATGATCTTGCTCATACCGGCTTCCGCCTCGGGTTGTGTCAGATCCTTTCTCTGAATAAGTTTGGCTAATATCTCTTTCACCTGAGCGGTCTCACTTTCATAATAGGTTGGTGTTTACGCAACCGAGGAGCCTGCGCCCTCAACCGGAGGTTGAGTGGCAGGCGGGAATATGGCAAGCCCCTCCACCAAAAATGCGTAAACATGCTATGTTTCATGTTAATCTGTAGACAAAGGTTAAAGTTGAAATAATTATCCTTAAATTTAATAGTCCGGCAGGAAAACAAACCACGTCCTTAAATACAAAATGTAATCATTACAACAACATAACAATTTCGCTTAATTTTTACATGCCTGTTTCCCGCCGCCCTTTTTGCTCAAAATCCACCGTTTTTGTAATCGGTAAAATTTATTGGCAATTTAGGGGCTTTTTTGCCAGGGACACGGGAAACACAGAGACAGGCTATGACGTTTTTGGGCAAACAGCAAATTCAAGCAAGATAACATGTTGAAATAATTGTCCTTAAAATTCATAAGGCGGCGGGAAAATAAACCGTGTCCTTAAATGTAAAATGTAATTATTACAAGAAGATAACAATTTTAGCCAATTTTTACAGCGCTGTTTCCCGCAGCCTTTTTTAGAAAATTGGGCAATTTCGCTGTTTGCTAAGATTGCCTCCAACTCATTGTATACAAACAAAAAACGCCACTACCCCCGACCCTCAAGATCGGGAATAATGACGTTTTGATGACGTTCCCGATATTATGATATTGCAGCGACAGCTAACTAGCTGAAATAATATGCCTCCGGGTGCTACCCGGTGGTGGAGGCGGGGGGAATCGAACCCCCGTCCGGAAATATACCCCCAAAGGGCCACTACATACTTAGT